>CAZNSS010000042.1:0-13289 GCA_964575465.1 uncultured Holophagales bacterium
CGCACGGGCGCGTTCCTCGTTTCCGGGGCGCTCGCCGGCCTCGCCGGGGGCCTCGAGGTCCTCGCGCTGACCGGCCGCCTCTACGATCCGTTCACGGCGGGCGTCGGCTACACGGGCATCGCCGCGGCCCTCCTCGGCGGGATGACGCCGATCGGCGCCGCCGCTTCCGGTGCTCTCTTCGCCGCGCTGAGCGCCGGTTCGAGCGCGCTGCAGCGCGACGCCGGAGTCCCCGCGGCGCTCGCCTCGATCGTGCCTGCGCTCGCGGTCCTCGGCCTCCTCCTCGCGCGGGGACGCGGAGGGGCGACGCGGTGACCGGATTCCTCGAGATCGTCCTCCTCCTCTCGGCGCCGCTCCTCCTCGCGGCGACGGGCGAGCTCCTCCTCGAGCGGGCCGGCTCGATCCAGATCGGCCTCGAAGGGACGATGCTCGTCGGGGCGTGGGTCGCGTTCACCGCCGGGCGCAGCGGGCTCTCTCCCCAATCCTGCCTCGCGCTCGCGGCGCTCGGCGGACTTCTCGCCGGCCTCCTCTTCGCCCTCTTCGCGGTCGCGCGGCGCGCCGACCCGATCCTCGTCGGAACCGTCTGGAACCTCCTCGCGCTCGGGGCCACCGCCTTCGCCTACCGGCTCTCCGCGGGAGAGACGGGTTCCGTGCTCCAGGTCGCGACGCTGCCGCGCGGGGTGCTCGGCGTTCCAGATGCCGTCGCCGCGAGCTTCCTGGCCCCGGTCGCGCTCCACGCCTGGCTCGCCCGAACGCGCGCCGGCCTCCGCCTGGCGTCCGCGGGAGAGAATCCGGAGGCGCTCCGCTCGCTCGGTCTCTCCGTCGTCGCCGTCCGGACCGGCGCCGCCGCGGCGTCCGGCGTCCTCGGAGCGCTCGGAGGGGCCTTGCTCGTCGTCACCGTCTCGCCCACGTTCGTCGAGGGGATCACCGCGGGGCGAGGCTTTCTCGCCCTCTCGCTCGTCGTCTTCGCGCGCTGGAGGCCGCTCGCGCTCCTCCCGGCCTCGCTCCTCCTCGGTTGCGTCACGGCCCTCCAGTACCGCCTCCAGGCGGGCGGCTTCGGGCTTCCCTACGCCTTCTTCCTCGCGCTGCCGGGGCTCGTCTCCCTCGCGGCGCTGGCCCTCGCCTCCACCCGCGGCGGCGCACCGAAGGCGCTCGGGAGCCCCGCGCCGTGACGGCGACGAAGCGTCCTCCCTACGCCGTCCTCGCGGGCTACTACGACGAGGTCTACGGCCTCTGGCGCGACCTTCTCTCCCCGGCCCGCGACGAGATCCTGCGCGCGAACGGCGTGAGGTTCGAGAGCGTCCTCGACGTCGGCTGCGGGAGCGGCTGGCAGAGCCTCGAGCTCGCGCGGCGCGGTGCCCGCGTCGTCGCCGTCGACCCCGCCTCGTCCTTCCTGCCTCCGCTCCGGGCCGCGGCCCGGCGGGAACGCCTCGCCGTCGACGTCCGGAAGGGCGAGGCGCTCGCGCTCCCCCTCGGCCCCGGCGAGTCGTTCGACCTCGCGCTCGCGACGTTCGACGTCCTCAACCACCTCTCGGGCCACGAGGCGCTCGCGCCGGCCTTGGCCGGCATCGCGAAGGCGCTCCGGCCGGGCGGGCACCTCCTCTTCGACCTGAACACGCCGGAGACGGTCGAGGCGTTCCCCGACCACCACCGCGTCACGCACCTCCACGGCGGGGGACTCTCGGCCGAGAGGGGCTCGTACGACCCGGCGACGGGCGTCGGGACCGTCACACGCGACTGGTTCCTCCCGGAGGCCGGGCACCCGGGCCGATTCCGCCGATGTCGCGAGCTCTACCGCGAGGTCGCGTGGACGCGAACCGCGGTGCTCCGTGCGCTCCGCGCCGCCGGGCTCTCGACGAGGCTCTTCGCGGACGCCTCCGGCTGGCTCTCGTTCCAGCCGGAAGGGACCCGCTGGATCGTCCTCGCGAGGAAGCGAGCGGCGCGCTAGGACTCCTCGGAAACCCCGGGCGCCGCCGGTGCCGGGACTGCCTCGGGCGAACGGAGCGGGGCCCTCCCCTGCCCGTCGGTACCTCGGCGCTCGCCGTTGCGACGGCGCATTTCCTTCTCCCTCTCGCCCCGCCACTGGTCGCGGCGGTCGACGATCTGCTTCCACTGCGCCTCGGTCAGGATCCCCCGCATGTCGACGACCATCATCGTCCGGGCCTTCCCGAGCCGGCCGCGGGCCTGCTCGAGGGCGTCGGAGGCGGCGGCGACCTTCTTCGGGTCGACGTCCTTGGCCACGAGGAGATCCTCGAGGTCGATCGTTCGCCGGTCCACGTCCGCCTTCAGGTCGACGAAGGCGCGCCGGTTCTTCGCGAAGACCTCGTCGAGGCGCTCCTGCTGCTCCGTCGTGAGCTTCAGCCCCTCGACGATCGCAGGTCGCTTCCACCACTTCCCGCCCGGCATCTCGACCATCTGGGCGGCGGCGGGGAGGCCGGCGAGGGAGGCCGCGACGAGCGCGGCGGCGGTCCAGGACGTCTTCATTTCATCGCCTCCGGAAGGAGCGCCTCCTGCGGCGCATCGGCGGAAAGGACGCTGTCGACCGCCCGGAGAAGCTCGTCGTCTTCGCGGTCGGCCGGGGAGAGGTCGGCGGAGCCGTTCACCTGGGTCGCGGTCACCGCTGCCGTCCCGGAATGGGGGACCGTTGCCGGCCCGGGCCGGAGGACGGTGATCCCCGCCACGAGGGCGAGGGCCGCGGCGAGGCTCGCGACGGCGAGCGCCGGGCGGTGGAGGATCGACCGGGTGAACCGGGCCGGGAAGGGCGTCGCCCGCTGCTCGGCCTCGAGGGCGGCGATCTCGCTGACGCGCCCCATGACGGACCGGCGCTGGGCGGCCCAGAACTCGGGCGGGAGCGACTCCGCGACACCGGTCACGGCGCCGCGATCGAGAAGGAACGCCTCGCGCAGCTTCGCGACCCGCTCCTGGCATTCCGGGCAGACGGCCTGGTGGATCGGGATCGGCGCGGGCCCTTCTTCGACCGGGAAGACCCGGTTCACGATCTCGTCGTCCGTCATGTGCCGGCCGCTCATCGGAGGTCCTCCAGCTTCTGGCGGAGCTTTCGTGCCGCCCGGAACAGGTGCGACTTGACGGTCCCGTCGTCGAGACCGGTCACCGCGCCGATCTCGGCGATCGACCGTTCCTCGTAGTGCTTCATCACGAACACGGCCTTCTGCCTCGGGGAGAGCGCCTCGAGCGCCTCCCCGATCCGCCGCCGGATCTGGCGTGAGCGGGCGTCGCGCTCCGGAGAGGTGCCGTCCGTCGGCTCGGCCGCCCGCGGAAGGTCCGGCCCTTCGGAGTCCTCGGCGGCGGCGAGGTCGGAAAAGGAGACGACCGGCTTTCGCCGCCGCACCGAGTCCCGGACGGCGTTCACGGCGATCCGGTTGAGCCAGGTCTCGAAGGCGGCCTCCCCCTTGAAGTCGGCGACCGCCCGCCAGGCTTTCACGAAGACGTCCTGCGTCAGCGCGTCGGCCTCGGCGGCGTTCCTCACGAGGGTGTAGACGAGACGAAAGACCTTCCGCTGGTAGGTCCTGACGAAGTACTCGAAGGCATCGGGTTCGCCGGCCCGGACCCGACCGAGGATCTCCGCTTCCCGGTCCCTGAGGCCAGGTTCGGCGGCCGTCGGACTTTCGCCCGGGAGGTCATTCACCACTCTCGCCCTCCTCCCTCGAGGCACGACCTCGAACCTCGCGACCCGGGTGGCCACGGCCATCGTCATACCGGGACGGACGCACCGGACGGGTCAGCGGTTTACCCGGCCCGAGGATAGACCCCTCGGCGCCTCCAGGGCCTCAGCACCCGCTTCAGGCGGTCCCAGAGGAGGACGCGGTGCCTGAGGGCATCGAGGACCGGCGGAACCAGGGCCGGAACCGGCTCCGGGGCGTAGTAGGCCCGGAGAAGGAGCCTTCGGCCGGCCGCGTCGTTCAGGCCGGGGCGGGAGAGGTCCCGGAGCCGCTCGAAGGAGCCGAGCGGACCCCCGCGGATCCGGGCCCGGTCGAGGTCGACGAGCCAGAGGCGCGGCCCGCCTTCCGTCTCCGTCACGAGGACGTTGCCGTCGGTCAGGTCGCGGTAGAAGACGCCGGCGTCGTGCAGGCGCCGCGCGAGGCGGCCGAGGGCGGCGACGACCTCCTCGAAGGTCGCCCTGACGTCCGGAGCCTCCCGCGACGGGTCGTCCCGGCGAAGGAAGAAGGCCCGGATCTGGACCGCGTTCTCGATCTTGCGGACGACGAAGACGCTCCCCTCCGGCGTCACCTCGACGCAGAGCGGCTCGGGGGTGTCGATGCCGTGGGCGAGGAGGTGCCGGGCGATCCGGTCGGCCTTCTCGGCCACCGTCCTCCCGTCCCGCTGGCGAAAGGTGCGCCGGACCCTCTTGACGACGACCGGGACCTTCTCGTTCCCGACGTCGAGCAACGCCTCCCGGACGTCGTGCCGGGCCGGGTAGCTCTCCCCGTCCGGAACGGGCTCGAGGCGAATGTCGGGACGCGCCACGCGGCGGAGGATACGATGCCCGCTGGAGCCGCCCCCGCGCGGGCGGCCACCGCGAGGAGCGAATGGAACGCAAGCACCTGCACACGTTCGAGCTGGTCGTCGAGGGACTCCCCGAGCCGAAGGAGTTCCTGATGCCCTTCGAGACGGACGACATCATCCAGGCGACCGACGCCTGTTCCCGCTACATCGCGCGGCAGGAGGACAACTTCCTCCCGCTCGGCGCGGCCGAGGCGGTCCGCTCGAACCGGGTCGTCCTCGTCCGGCACGTCCAGGTCGTCCCCTTCGAGGAGTGACTCCGGTACACTCCGCGTCCCGCCGCCCCCGGGCGGCGCCGTCCGGACGGGCCCGTAGCTCAGGTGGATAGAGCAACGGTTTCCTAAACCGTGTGTCGGGAGTTCGAGTCTCCCCGGGCCCACCACTCCTCAAGCTCCCGCAGCCGGCCGCCCGTCGCCGGCGCGTAGACTCGAAGCCGATCGATGAAACCAGCGACTCCCCTCCTCGCCGTCTTCCGCCTCGTCGAGACCGCCGAGGTGCAGACGCTCGTCGACGGAGACCCGGCGGAGATCCGGATCGAGGTCTTCGAGGACGCCGGGAACCCCGGCCAGTACCGCTGCCGCACGTGGCGGCTCGTCGAGTACGGCCTTCACCCTCCCGGCATCTTCAACGAGGACGACGGGCTCGAGACGGTGTGGGAGGCGGTCCTCGTTCCATGGTCCGTCCCCGGGGGTTTCGTCACGGAGGAGCCCTTCTTCGCCTCCTCGAAGGAAGGGGCGCTCGAGGCGGTCCTCGACGACCTGAGGGTCTACCTCGCCGTGACGCGCCACGCCGAGGACGAGAGCGACCCGCCCGCCGGCACGCCTCCCGCCGCTTCAGCCTGATCAGGCGCCCGACTCGTCGTCCTTCACGAGCCGCAGGCCCCGCTTCGGGGCCGAGGGTCCCCGCCCCCCGGAACCGACGGGACGGAGGATCCTGCGCCCCCCCGTCGCCTCGCCGAGCTGATTGACCCCCGACTCGTCCTTGATGGCCTGGATCGGGCGGCCCCGCAGCTCCGACCAGAACCACTCCCCCTTCTTCGGCGGGCGTTCCTCGCCCGTCCACTCGAAGCCGGGAGGGGGCGGGCCGAAGTCCTCCTCCTTCTGCGCGAGCTTCAGGTGGAAGACGAACGGCCCCTCGGGCTCGAGCGCACCGAAGACGAGGAGCTCGTCCCCGCGCCGGCAGACCGTCGCCTCAACCCTCTCGAACCCTTCGGGAAGCTCCGGTCCGCCGTCCTCGTGCTCGGTCATGGGACGCTCCTCGCCCGGGATCATGCACGCAAAAGAATCCGGCCGCCGACGCGACGCAAGGCAGGCGCGCGGCTCACGCGACGCCGGGAACGAGGGGCGGGGCGACGCCGTTGCGCATTCCCTCCGCGAGGTGGCTCGCGAGGAGGCGCTCGCCTTCCGGCGAGTCGCCGTAGACGGCCCGGACCGCCGCGGCCGCCCGATCGTGCAGGAGCGCACGCTCCGCCTCGTCGAGCCGCCCGTAGACGTAGCGCCGGAGAAGGGCGTGCCGGAATCGGTAGAGGTCGAGCCGCCTCCCGGCGACGTATGTCGCCCGGCACGGCGCCACGAGGTGCCGCTGGCGTCTCAGGACCTCGGAAAGGTCCCCGACCACGCTCGAGAGCGGCCGGCCGATCGCCGCGGCGACGGTCTCGGCGCAGAACTCCTCCCCCTCGACGGCGGCGGCCTCGAGGACCGCGCGCGAGAGCTCGTCGAGCATCCCGACCTGGTCGCGGACGAGCGCCTCCACCCGCATCGGCAGGGCCCTCCAGTCGATCGGCCGCGTCACGATCCAGCGCCCCCCGGCGTCCGGCGCGACGGCGCCCGAGGCCCCGAGGCTCCGGAGGACCTCGATCGTGAAGAGCGGCTGCCCCTCGGTGAGCGCGAAGAGCTCCTCGCGAAACCGTTCGTCGAGCCCGTTCGGCGCCGCGTCGACGAGGGCGTCTAGGAACGCGCGCTCCGGGGCCGCGCCGAGCGCGAGGAAGGCCCCTTCCCCGGTGCACCGCGCGAGCTCGTTCACCGTCTGCGCGAGAGGATTCCGGCCGGAGCCCGCCGAGAGCTCCTCCCTCCGGAGCGAGGCGACGAGGAGGATCCGGCTCCTGGGGAGCTGGCGCGCGAGGCGGCCGAGAACGACGAGGGAGCCCTCGTCCGCCCAGTGGACGTCGTCGAGGAGGAGGACGAGCGGGCGCTCTCGCGCAAACGCCCGGAGCGTCTCCTCGACCTGCCCGGGGAGGAATTCCGGCCCGGCGGCCTGCGGGTCCTGGTCCGGGCCGGTTCGGCGCGACCCCGGAAGGAGATCCGCCTTCCCGGTAAGCGCCCTGGCGAGGACGCGGCTCCAGTCGGCCAGGGCGGGCGGAACGTACCCCGGGCACCGGGCCGGCAGCCACCCGCCGTCCGGGTCCCCCGAGAGGACCTTCAGCGCCTCGCGGAAAGGAAGGCAGGGCTCCGCCGGCCCGGCCGGAAGCGGGCAACGGCCACCCGCGACGGCCACGTCCGGTTCGCACGAGAGGACCTGGCTCGCGAACTCGGCGAGAAGCGCGGTCTTGCCCGATCCCGGCTCGCCCGTCACGAATACGGCACGGCCGCGTCCCTCACGGGCCTCCTGGAGCGCCTCCCGGAGCTGGCGCAGCTCGTCGTCCCTCCCGACGAAGACCGCCTCGGGACCTTCCGGCCAGGGCCCGGTCCCCGGTCGCGCCGCGGCCGCGCCCGAAGGGGACGACGCGAGCGGGAGCGGGTGGACCAGGAGCCGGTATCCCCTCTTCGGGATCGTCTCGATGAGCCAGGGCTTCTCCGCGTCGTCCCGGAACGCTTCCCGCGCTTCCGCGATGGCGCTGCTCAGGACGGACTCGGAGACGATCCGCGTCGACCAGACTCCGTCCAGGATCTCGCTCCTGGTCACGACCCGGCCGCTGCGCCCTGCGAGGAAGACGAGCAGGTCGACGACCCGTGGTCTCAGGTGTATCTCGATGCCCGATCTGGAGATCCGGTCCGACTGGGGCTCGACGCGCCACTCCCCGAGGCGGAAGCCCGCCACCACCGATCTCGCGTCGATCGCGCAGCTGCTCATGCGGATCCATGACGATTCTAGGGAGGGTGGCCGGTCCGCGGCGATGGGGATTCCCTGCGTTCCGTCTTGGAATCGCGCGCCGGGCGGACGAAGATCCGCCCCGCCCCCGGAGCATCCGGCTCGCGAGGGGACGGGGCGGGCCCGGCGCCGTTCCGATCCCGGGGTACTAGCGGGTTGGCTCCCCGAACGCCCGCTGGGCGCGGAAGGGCCCGGACAGCCGGGTCACGCCGAGGTCCGTACCGGGGAAGATCGGCATGAGGAAGACCGGCAGAGGGAGAGGCTCGCCGGCGAGCGTGAAGAAGCTGATGGTCGTCTCGCCCTCCCACGCGACGATCTGCCGCAGCGGCACGCCCTGCCCCGCCGCGTTGGAGACGTCCTCGTACACGGCCTTCGCCTCGCGGACCGCCCAGGCGACACCGAGGGCGCTCCCGCTGCAGTCGTAGAGGAGGTGGTACGAGGAGACCTTCACGAGGTCCTCCGCCAGGGTCCAGTGGCCGATCCCCGGGCTGGCCGAGAAGGGAATCCTCATCGGAACGCCGAACGCGGCGTACCACTCGCGGCCGCACGACTCCGGCCGGAAGAGGCTCGACTGCTCCCGGACCTCCATGTCCGCGTCGAGGTGGAGGAGCTCGTACGCGATGGGGAGCTGGGGCACGGCTCCCTTGCCAGCCGCCGACCCGAGGTCCAGGCCCTGGGTCACGAGCCAGGTCCCCTCCACCGTCTTCGTCTGGCCGACGGCGGGGAGGGCCCCGAGGAGAAGAAGGGTGACGCCGATGATCGGCAACACGGGGAGCCTGCGCATGGCCTTTCCTCCTGAGGCTCTGTGTCACGGTGTCTCCGTGACGCCTCACCACAGAGGTGGTCCCGCCGGCGACGCGGTGCCCCCGTCTTTCCCCTTATTCCTCCCTGGTCAGCCCCACGCAGCCTGCGGCCCCGGAAGGACGGGACGGCCGGCGGGGAGCTACCGCCCCGCGCGGAACTCGGCGTCGAACGCCCCCCGCGCCTCGTCGGGAGACGCCGGCGCCGTCTCGATCCGCTGGACGCGGGCGAACCGGGGCCCTTCCCAGAGCGCGGCTTCCAGCCGGTCGAGCGCGTGGAGCGGGCCCTCCGCGACCACGAGGACGCGCCCGTCGGGGAGGTTCGAGGCTCCGCCGCTCAGGCCGAGGCCGCGCGCCGTGCGCGCCGCGAACGCGCGATAGCCGACTCCCTGCACCCTTCCCGCGACGAGCCACCGTCGGGCCTCGTTCTCGAAGCCGTCGTTCAACGCCGCTCCTCCGCGGGAGGCCTCTCCCAGCCGAACCGGCCGACGAGCGGGACGTAGGCGACGTCGCCGGCGTCCTCCGTCCGCGTCCGGCCGCTCGGCAGCTTCTTCACGACCAGGAGGCGCTGGCGGTTCGGCGGCCCGACCGGGACGACCAGGCGCCCCGTCGCCGAGAGCTGAGAGACGAGCGGCGCCGGCACGTCGGGGGCGGCGGCGGCGACGACGATGGCGTCGTACGGCGCGTGCTCGCGCCAGCCGTAGGAACCGTCGAAGACCTTCACCGAGACGTTCCTCACGCCCAGGGCGGCGAGGACCCGGCGCGCCTCGGTCGCGAGCTCGGGGATCCGCTCGAGGGAGAAGACCTGCCCCGCGAGGCGCGCGAGGACCGCGGCCTGGTAGCCCGACCCGGTCCCGATCTCCAGGAGGCGCGCCCCGGGCCTGATCGCAGCGAGCTCGGCGGCCCGGCCGACGTTCGCCGCCTGCGTGATCGTCTGCCCCGCACCGATCGGAAGGGCGTGGTCGCCGTAGGCCTCCGCGACGAGCGCCTTCGGGACGAAGAGATGCCGGGGGACTGTCGAGAGCGCCTCGAGGACCCGCGGATCGGAGACGAGCCCGGCGGCGGCGATCCGGGCCACCATTGCGCGCCTCGCCTCCGCGCCCGCCCTCGCAGCGCGCGCGACCTCGGGATCCTCCGGCATCGCCGGGATCTTAGCCTTCGTTCTCGCCGTTCGCGCGGCTCCCGCGCAGCCGGTCCGCCAGGTCCTCGAGGGCGCGGTAGGCCGTCAGGTCGAGGTGGAGCGGCGTCACCGAGACGTAGCCGTCGGCGACCGTCGTCAGGTCGCTCCCGTCCGCGTGGGTGTCGATGTGCGCCCCCCCGATCCAGAAGTAGGGCCTGCCGCGCGGGTCGATCTTCTCCACGACGCTCTCGCCATAGCGCCTCCGGCCCATGCGGGTCGCGCGAATCCCCGCCGGCTTCCCCGTGGGGATGTTCACGTTCCAGAGGATCTCCTCGCCCATCGGGCGCTCGAGCGCCAGCCGGATGACCTCTTCCGCCATCGCCTCCGCGTTCGAGAAGTCCGGCGGGGTGTCGGCCTGGTCGCGGCGGTAGTCGAGCGAGAACGCGATCGAGGGGACGCCCTGGAGCGTCCCCTCGAAGGCGGCGGCGACCGTACCCGAGTAGGTCACGTCGTCGCCGAGGTTCGGCCCCTGGTTGATCCCGGAGAAGACGAAGTCGGGCCGCACGTCCTTCAGGACCTTGCAGATCGCGAGGTTCACGCAGTCGGTCGGGGTCCCGTCGACGACCCACGCGCGCTCACCCGTCTTCACGACGCGGAGGGGCCGGTGGAGCGTCAGCGCATGCGAGGTCGCGCTCTGCTCCCGGTCGGGCGCGACGACCCACGTCTCGAAGCCGGCCGCCTTCGCGGCCCTCTCGAGCGCCTCGATGCCGGGGCTGTGGATCCCGTCGTCGTTCGAGACGAGAGCGCGCATCACGCCCCGCCCTCGTAGACGACCTTGTTCCGCTCCGTCTCGTGGAGGACGAGCTTCACGAGCCGGGCCGGAGCGACGTGCGGGGCGAGCTCCTCCCAGAAGCGGACGGCGAGGTTCTCGGCGGTCGGGATGACCCCCTCGAGGAACTCGACGTCGGAGTTCAGGTTCCGGCAGTCGCACTTCCTCACGATCCGCTCGCTCACGATCCGCTTGAGGTCGGAGAAATCGACGACCCACCCCGTCTCGGGGTCGATCGGCCCTTCCACGGTCACCTCGAGGCCGTAGGTGTGCCCGTGCCCGTGGGGGTTGTTGCACTTTCCGAACGTCGCGCGGTTCCAGTCGTCGCCCTTCGCCGGGTTGTGGAGGCGGTGCGCCGAGCTGAAGGTCGCGCTCGAGGTGATGCGGGTGAGCGGCCGCGCCGCGTCGTTCTCTGTCACGGAATCGGCTCCGGCCCCGGAGGGGGCGAGGGCGCCCGGCGTTCCGGCCGGGCACCCTCCGTGGAATCTAGCACGCGGGGACCGATGCCCCCCGCCGCCTCAGAAGATCACGCGGAGCCCGAGCTGCACCTGGCGGGCGTCGCCGAGGCCGCTCTGGACCGTCCCGTCGAAGTTGAAGATCAGGTTCGTCACCTCGGGCTTCTTCAGGTTCTTCGAGTTGAAGACGTTGAAGCACTCGACGATCGGCTCGAGCTGGACCGCGCCGAGGTCGAACGGGCGGGAGAGCCGGATGTCGAGCGACGAGAACTGGTTGTCCTTCCGGCCCAGGTTCCGCTGGGTCACCGACCCGTCCGCGTTGATCCGGTCCTGGGGGGTGTTCGCGTCGGCGCCGGTCGCGGTGATCGACTTCGGCTGGGCCGAGCGGTAGGCGTAGCGGAAGTTGAAGTTGACGTCTCCCGGCCCCTTCCAGACGAATATGGAGTTCAGCCGGTGCCGCTGGTCGCGGTCGGAGTAGCCCCACTCGGCCTCGAGGTCGGTGACCTTGGCGTAGCGGAACGTGAACGGGTCGCGCTCGTTGTCGTCGTCCGACTTGTCCCACGAGAGCGTGTAGTTGATCTGGAACTGGTAGTTGTGCGACCAGCGCTTGTTGAGGCCGAACGTGACGCCGTTGTACTCGCTCTTCGCCGACGACTCGACCGTCGTCAGCGTCGAGACCCCGTTCGGCCCGCCGTTCAGTCCCGAGGTCCAGGGGGATCCGAGGAGCGGGTCGTTCCGGTTGATGAACCGGGTCAGGTGCGTCGTCTTCGCGTAGTTGTACTTGACGAGGAACCCGTAGTCCTTGAGGAGCTCCCGCTCCACGCCGACGCTCGTCGCGAACGTCTTCGGGTTCTGGAAGTCCTTCGACGTGACGTAGATGTCCGGCCGGAAGGGCGTCCCGACCGACGACGTCGGTACGAGGTCCGGGTAGGCCGGCACCGCTCCGAGGATCCCCGTGAGGGAGCTGTCGCGGTAGATGCTCTGGCCGCGGCTGCCGTTCGTCGAGCGGGTCGACGCGAACGAGAGCCCCGCGACGCGGGCGTTGTAGATTCCCGCGTTCGCCCGGACGACGGTCCTGCCGTCCTTCGTCGGGTCCCACGTGATGCCGAGCCGGGGCTGCCACATGCTCTTGTCGGAAGGCATGGTCCCGTCCGACGGGAACTCCTGCCCCTGGGAGGTCTTTCCGATGAAGCCGGCGTAGAAGACCTGGTCCGGGGGCGTGATCGGGTCGGGCTGGATCTGCGCTTCCCAGCGGAGCCCGGCCTGGATCGTCAGGTTCGATGCGGGCTGCCACTTGTCCTGGATGAAGACCGCCGGCTCCTCCTGCACGATCGACTGCGTTCCCGCCTCCTCCGCGGTGAGGCCTCCGACGCCGGCCTGCTGGAGGAAGAGGAGGACCGGCCCGGTGACCGTCGTCCCCGTCGGGCAGATCCCGTTCGCGTTCGTCGAGCCGTCGGAGCACTCGACGTAGCTGCGGTTCCTCGCGTAGTTCAGGAACCCGTCCGTCGAGCTGAAGATGAAGCGGCCGTTCGCGAAGCCCCGGAAGACCTGCGTGGCGTTGACCCGGTTGTACTCGACGCCCGCCTTGATCTCGTGGGCGCCCGTCAGGTAGGTCACGTTGTCGTTGAGCTGGAGGCGCGTGTCGTGGTAGTCGACCGGGATGAAGAACGGCTCCCCGAACCGGTAGCCCTTCGCGAAATCGAACGCCGTGTCCGGGAGCGGCCGGGACTGGCCGGTGATGTTCGGCCCGTTGTACGGCCTCGGCCGGTCCTCCCGGGCGAGCTGGAAGCGGAACTCGTTCAGGACGTCGGTGAAGTTCGAGATCAGGGTGCCGGTCAGCGACTTCGACCAGTTGTCCTCGATCGCGTTCGCGCTCCGGCCCCACGAGTCGACGTCGAAGGTGCCGTTCTCCTGCGTCGACTTCGTGTACGTCCCGCGGAGCGTCGCCGCGTGCCGGTTGCTGATGAACCAGTCGACCTTCCCGAGGGCGACGAGCGCGTCGTTCGTCCGGTCGATCGAACCGTTCTCGTCCGGGCTCCCGACGCTCGCGAAATAGTCGACGACCCTCTGCTCGATCCGGTTCGGGTCGGTCTGCTTCGTGGAGTTGCCGCCCTGGGCGTCGACGGCGGCGAAGAAGAAGAGCCTGTCCTTCAGGATCGGCCCGCCGAGGGTGAACCCCCCCTGGAGCTGGTTCGAGTCGAACTTGTCCGACGAGGTCCCGTCGGGGTTCTTGGCGGCGGACGCGAGCGCGTCGTCCTTGTAGAAGAGGTTCACCGTCCCGGCGAACGCGTTCGTCCCCGATTTCGTGACGACGTTCACGAAGCCCGAGGACGACCTCCCGTACTCGGCGTTCGCGCCGTCGGAGACGACGACGACCTCCTGCACGGCGTCGAGGTTGAAGGTGAAGGCGGGCCGCTGCCCGCCGCGCTGCTCGCCGAAGAACGGGTTGTTGAAGTCGGCGCCGTCGACCGAGACGTTGT
>CAZNSS010000043.1:0-13217 GCA_964575465.1 uncultured Holophagales bacterium
GCCGCGTACGACGTGTAGTCCTTCTGGACGTCGTAGCCGCCGCCGATCGCGAAGACCTTCTTCTTCCCCATGCTCGTCCCCGTGTAGAAGAACCCGGTGTCGGCGTCGAGGAAGTTGTACTGGACGCGGGACGTGAAGCGCAGGGCATTCCGGCTTGCCGCGTCGCGGGCCCCCTGCCAGACGCCGACGCGGTACTCGAGCTTCTTCCTGGCCGGGTAGCCGCGGAGCTGGAAGCCGGTGTCGCGGCCGACGACGTTCTGCTCGGGGCCGCTGAAGAGGAAGGAGTGCGGGCCGTAGTCGATCGGGACCAGGGACGCCGCGCTCTGGAGGGAGTTGTGGGCGATGCCGGTGAGGATGAGACCGCCGTCGAAGATGAATTCCTCGGCGAGCTTCCACGACACGAAGGCGTCCTGGACGATGAGGCCCGAGGTGACCTTCGAGCCGGCGACGACCTTCCCGAGGTTCGGGCTGTCGGTCTCGAAGAAGAACGTCACGTTCTTCGCGAGCTGCCCGCCCACGAGGACCCGGGTGCGGCGGAGGAAGAGGTTCTGCGAGGTCGTGTCGTTCGCGTTCTGGGTCCAGTCGCCCTGCCCCTGGAGCAGGAACCCGAACTTGAAGTTCACGTCATCGTTGACCTTGATGACGGCCTGCGCGGGGGCGAGCCCCGCGGGGAGGAGGAGCGCGAGCGCCAGCGCAGCGATCGCCCCGGGCCGGAGGTAGCTCTTCATGGACAATCCTCTCCTTTCGCGAACGAACTGTGAGATCCGGCACAGGGCCGGCGAAATGCTGCACGGTTCCGGTCGCGCGCCCCGGTGCGCGCCGCAAGGGCATTCGTTGTGGGCATCTGAACGCGAGAGCATAGGACGCGCGGAGCGCGTGTCAACGGTTTGTTTGAAATGCGTAGGGAACGCGTAAACGCGTTTGCGCGCCGGGCGCCGTCAGAGGAGCTGCCGGAGACTCTCGGCGCCGAGCCGGCCGCGCAGGGCGAGGAAGAGCTCGGCGGTCGCGGTCGCGTCGACGAGGGCGTCGTGCGGGGGATAGGCGGGGAGGCCGAGCTGTTCGCGCGCGGCGAAGAGGTTGAGCTCGGGGTCACCCGGGGGGTTCCCCAGGAATCGCCGCGCGTCGGCCCACCGGTAGAGCAGCCGCACGGTGTCGACGACGGGCGGGGGCGACCAGTCACGGCCCGTCGACCGGAAGGCCGCCCTCAGGAACCGGACGTCGATCGGGGCGTGGTGGACGAGGAGGACGTTCCCGCGGAGGCGCTTCTCGATCTCGGGGAGGACGTCTGCGAGCTCCGGCGCGTGCCGGGTGTCGATGGGTCGGAGATGGTGCGCGCCGAGCGCGCCGGCGGACGGAGCGTGCTCCTCGCGCGGCCGGACGAGCGAGGAGAAGGCCTCCCGGAGACGCACGACGCCCTTCCGCACGGGGACCATCCCGACCGAGAGGATGCCGTCGCGCCGCGGGTCGAGGCCCTCGGTTTCGAGGTCGAGCGACCAGAAGACGACGTCCGTGTATCGCGGCGAGCGCGATGGCAGGAGGTCCCGGAGCCTCACGCCGTCGTGACCTGGTAGCGCGCGATGACGTCCTTCTGGGCGTTCCGGACGGCGAGGAAGGCTTCCTTGAGGTGGCGCCTCTCGGAGGCGGAGAGGGCGTCGACGGCGACGTGGTTGCCGGGAGCACGCTCCTCGGAGAGCGCCCGGATCTGCTCGCGCAGCCGCAGCCCGAGGAGGAAGACGTATGCCTCCTCCAGCGCCTCGCCGGATTCGGGGTCGATGAGGCCCGCGGCCGTCGCGGCCCGAAGCCGGTCGACCGTCGGGGTCACGCGGAGTCCGGCATCCAGGGCCCAGACGCGCGCGAGACCCTGGATGGGGGCGATGCCGCCCTTCTTGAGGTCGACTCCTCCGTTCTCGAGCTCGAGCCTGCGAAAGGCGCCGAGCGGCGGGCGGAACGCGACCGCGGCGCGGGCGAGGTGGGAGAGGAAGGGAGCGTTGCGCTGCGCCCGTGCCAGGACGTCGCCGAGCGGCGCCAGGTCGAGCCCGCCTCCGGCGCTTCGGTGGTCGAAGAAGATCGCGGCGGCGAGGACGGCCTCCGCCTTCGGGGTGTCGATCCAGGCGCCGAACCGGCCGATCCATTCCGCGAGGGGGCCCGCGTGGTTCGTCGCCATGTAGCCGCCGGGGCACGGGGGGAAGCCTGCGGCGACGAGGTCGGAGACGACCTTGTGCGCGAGGCGGCGGAAGTAGGAGCGCGCGGGCTCGTCGTCATCCCGGAAGACGAGGGCGTTGTCCTGGTCGGTCAGGAGGGTCTGCTCGAAGCGTCCCTCCGACCCGAACACGAGGAACGCGTAGGGGCAGGGCGGCTCGCCGAGGTCGCGTTCCGCCCAGAAGAGGAGTCGGCGCACGAGGGCGTCGTTCAGGGAGGAGACGAGCCGGGCGATGTGCGTCGCGGGGAGTCCGCTCCTCACGAGCATCGCGACCATCCGGGCGAGGTCGGTCGCGTAGCCGGGCAGCGCCTCGCGGCCCCGCATCCGTTCCACCTTCTTGAAGGCGAGGACGGGGCCGTGGGAGTGGTGGCGCAGGAGGTCGGTCGAGGTGACGACGCCGACGATCCGCCCTTCCCGCTCCACGGCGAGGTGGTGGATGCCGTGCTCGAGCATCGCCTGCCACGCGCCGAAGACCGGCGTCCCCGGCGGCACCGTCCGGAGCGGGCGGCTCGCCACCTCGCTCGCAGGGGTCTCGGGCCCGAGGCCCGCCGCGAGGACGCGGTTCCGGAGGTCGCGGTCGGTGACGATGGCCGGAGGGTCGGAAAGGAGCAGAACCGAGCTCACCCGCTCGTCCCGCATGACGCGCGCGGTCTCGAGCACGGAAGCCCCGGCCGGGACGGTCACGGGAGGACGTTCCAGGAGGGAGCCGACCGGAAGGAGAACGTCTCCCCCGAGGGCGGGCTCCGCGCTGAAGGCCGGCTGATGCCTGAGCCTCTCCGCGAGCCCCTGGGTGAAGAAGCGGGCGAAGGGCGCCCAGGCCAGGAGCTTCCGGAAGTCGGTCTCGGGGATCCGGTAGGCGAGCAGGTCTTCCTCGACGACGACGTCCGACGAGACCTGGCCCGTCATGACCGAGTACCCGAAGAAGTCACCCTCCTCGAGGACGGCCGAGGTCTCTCCGTTTCGTTCGAGACGGACGAGCCCCTTCCTCACGACGTAGAGCGCGTCGCTCGGGGCTCCGTCGGCCGAGAGAATGCGCGTCCCCTGCGGGAAGTAGGCGATCTCCAGGGCCCCTGCCGCCGCCTCGAACGACTCCGTGGAGAGGGTGTCGAAGGGGGGGGTCCCACGGAGGAACGAGCGGGGATCGAGATGCGGTTCCGCGGGCGGTGCGGCAACGTCGTTCGGCACGGCTCGAGTCTACGCGCGGTGACGTGCCGGGTAACGGGACGAGGACGAGACGCGTTACCGCGGTAGACGCGCAAGGGTCGATTCGGATAAGAATGCAAACTCCACGGACACGTGAGGAGGATCGGCCCATGAGCGACGGCGAGCAGAAGAAGGCACCGGCGGTCACCGAGACGAGCGAGGCCCAGATCGCGTCCCACTGGAAGGAGGAGGACTACTACAGGCCTCCCGTCACGTTCGTCACGCAGGCGAACATGGCCGACCCGGAGATCGACGAGCGGTTCGCCGAGAAGAACTTCCCGAAGTGCTTCGAGGAGTACGCCGAGCTCCTCACCTGGTACGAGCGCTGGCACACCGTCCTCGACACGCAGGATCCGCCGTTCTGGAAGTGGTTCGTGGGCGGGAAGATCAACGCCTCGTACAACTGCGTCGACCGGCACCTCGCGAAGTACAAGAACAAGGCGGCGCTCATCTTCGTCCCGGAGCCGGAGGACGAGGACCCGACCGCGATCACCTACCAGGAGCTCTACGCGAGGGTCAACGAGTTCGCGGCGCTGCTGCGCGACTTCGCGGGTCTCAAGACGGGGGACCGCGTCACGATCCACATGCCGATGGTCGCCGAGCTGCCGATCACGATGCTCGCCTGCGCCCGGCTCGGCATCATCCACTCGGTCGTCTTCGGCGGGTTCAGCGGCGAGGCGTGCGGCCTGCGCGCGGCCGACTCGGGGAGCCGCGTCCTCATCTACATGGACGGCTACTACCGCAGCGGCAAGATGATCGACCACAAGGCGAGCGCCGAGATCGCGGTGGCGACCGCGGAGAAGGAAGGCCAGAAGATCGACAAGGTCCTGGTCTGGAAGCGCTACGGAGAGAAGTACACGTCGGCGACGCCGATGGTCGCGGGGCGCGACTTCTTCGTCGACGAGGTCCTGAAGGACTTCCACCGGGCCCGCGTCGCGCCGGTCCCGCTCGACGCGGAGCACCCGCTCTTCCTGATGTACACGAGCGGCACCACGGGAAAGCCGAAGGGCTGCCAGCACCGTACGGGGGGCTACCTCGCCTACGCGGCGGGTACCTCGAAGTACATCCAGGACATCCACCCGGAGGACGTCTACTGGTGCATGGCCGACATCGGCTGGATCACCGGGCACTCGTACATCGTCTACGGGCCGCTCGCCGTCGGCGCGTCGGCCGTCATCTTCGAGGGGACCCCGAACTTCCCCGACGCCGGGCGCCCCTGGCGGATCGCCGAGCGGCTCGACGTGAACATCTTCCACACGTCGCCGACGGCGATCCGGATGCTCCGCAAGGCCGGCGCCGACGAGCCGCAGAAGTACAACTACTCCTTCAAGCACATGACGACCGTCGGCGAGCCGATCGAGCCGGAGGTCTGGCGCTGGTACTACGAGGTCGTCGGCAAGGGGAAGGCGGTCATCGTCGACACGTGGTGGCAGACGGAGACGGGGGGCTTCCTCTGCTCGACCAAGCCCGCGCTCGACCTGATGAAGCCGGGCAGCGCCGGCCCCGGGATGCCGGGCATCTACCCCGTCATCCTCGACGAGAACGCACGGGAGATGAGCCCCGGCACGGGCCGGGCCGGGAACCTCTGCATCCGGAACCCGTGGCCCGGGATCATGCAGACGATCTGGGGCGACCACGACCGGTTCACGCGGCAGTACTACGCGAAGTACTGCAGGGACAAGACGAGCAAGAGGTGGCAGGACTGGCCGTACTTCGCGGGAGACGGGGCGCTCCACGCCGCCGACGGCTACTTCCGGATCCTCGGCCGCGTCGACGACGTCATCAACGTGGCCGGGCACCGGCTCGGGACGAAGGAGCTCGAGTCGGCCTGCCTCACGGTCGTCGAGGTCGCCGAGGCCGCGGTCGTCCCGGTCGTCGACGAGGTCAAGGGGCGCGTCCCCGAGATCTACATCTCGCTCAAGCCGGGCTACGCGGCGACGAGGGAGATCACCGACAAGATCGTCACGACGATCGAGACGATGATCGGCAAGATCGCGCGTCCGCGGGCGGTGCACATCGTCTCCGACATGCCGAAGACGAGGTCGGGCAAGATCATGCGGCGCGTCCTGGCCGCCATCTCGAACACCCTCGACACCGGGGACATCACGACGCTCGCCAACCCGGACGTCGTCGAGCAGATCCGCAGGACGGTCCAGGGCGACGCGAAGGTGGCGATCAAGGAGGGCCCGGAGGACCTGAGGCTGTTCGGCAAGGAAGAGTAGCGGGGCCGGGTCATGCTCGTTCGAGACATCATGAGATCTCCCGTGGTGGGCGTGTCGCCCGCCACGACGCTGCAGGACGCCTACCGGACGATGAGGGAGAAGGGGTTCCGGCACCTGGCGGTGCTCGACGGGGAACGCCTCGCCGGCGTCGTCACCGACCGGGACCTGCGGCTGGCGACCTCGGCGCTCGCTCCCGTCCCGTTCGCCGCGGACAGCTCCGTCTCCGCGATCATGTGCAGGGAGCCGCTGACGGCCAGCGCGGAGGACGCCGTGGAGGACGCCGCGCGGGTCATGCGCGAGCGGAAGATCGGGTGCCTTCCCGTCGTCGACGACGGGCGCGTCATCGGGATCATCACGGGGATCGACCTCCTCGACGCCCTGATCCGGATGACCGGCGTCGACAAGCCCTCGGGTCGCCTCGAGGTTCGTCTCCCGGACCGGCCGGGCGAGCTCGCGAGGCTCACGGCCTTCATGAGCGAGCGGGCGCTCAACATCCACTCCATCCTCACGTACCCCGAGGGACCGGAGCGCGTCCGCACCGTTCTTCGCGTCGGCTCGATCGAGACGCGCCTGCTGGCCCGGGACCTCCGAGAGGCGGGGTTCGAGGTCGTCTGGCCACCCGACAAGCCATGTCCTCGCTGATCTACCGTCCCGAGTACGCGAGCTACTCCTTCGGAGAGAACCACCCCTTCAGCCCCCTCAGGGTCCGGATGACGCTGGAGCTCCTGGAGGCGCTCGGGCACCGCGTCGACGCGACCGCCCCGGAGCCCGCCCGCAGGGACGACCTCCTCTCGGTCCACGACGAGTACTACGTCGCCCACGTGGAGGCGCTGAGCGCGGGGCGGAAGGTCGCCGACGCCCAGAGCTACGGCCTCGACACCCCGGACACCCCGGCCTTCCCGGGGATGGACGAAGCGGCCCGGTGGCACGTGGGCGGGACGCTGCTCGGCGCGCGCCAGATCCTCGAGGGGACCGGGAAGCGGGTCCTCCAGCTGGGGGGCGGGCTTCACCACGCGCGGCGGAACTTCGCGTCGGGCTTCTGCGTCTACAACGACCTGGCGATCGCGATCCGCTCGCTGACCCGGCGCGGCCTCTGGGTCGCCTACCTCGACATCGACGTCCACCACGGGGACGGCGTCCAGCAGATCCTCTACGAGGACCGGCGGGTGATGACGATCAGCCTCCACGAGGCGGGGAGGTACCTCTTCCCCGGAACCGGGGAGGTCCACGAGCTGGGCTCGGGAGTCGGCCGCGGGCTGAAGCTGAACGTTCCCCTGGAGCCGCACACCGAGGGGGAGAGCTACCTCGAGGTCCTCGAGGAGGTCGTCCCCGCCGCGCTCCGGCACTTCGGGCCGGCCGTCCTCGTCGTCCAGGCGGGAGCCGACGCGCACTACGACGACCAGCTCGCCGACCTGATGCTCGGAACGCGCGACTACGAGAAGATCTTCAGCCGCATCCTCGGGTGGGCGGAGGCGTTCACCGCGGGGCGCGTCCTCTTCACGCTCGGCGGGGGCTACTCGCTCCGCGCCACTCCCCGCGTCTGGGCGCTCCTGTACCTCGTCGTGAACGGCCTTCCGATTCCCGAGAAGCTGCCGCCGGACTGGGTCGAGCGCTGGAGGCACGTCCTGGGTCCTTCGCCTTCGCCGGAGTTCCACGACCCCTCGCCGCTTCTCGTCGACATCCCGAACCGGGCGGAGATCCGCCACCGGAACCTCCAGGTGGCGCATCGGCTCCTGGAAGCTGCGCGCCCCTACTGGCTCTGAGGAGCGGAACCCGTCCCGGAACCGGCTCCTATAATTGTCCGCTGCATGTTCAGGATCATTCCCGACGGGAAGACCTTCAGCGAGTACGCCCTCCTGCGCGACGGCGAGAGCGTCCTCCTCCGCGTCGCCACGCCCGCGGACGTCCCCGCCGTCGAGGCGCTGATGCAGGGCGTCTCCCGCGCGAGCCTCCAGATGCGCTTCATGGGCGCCATCGCCTACGTCGCCCGCAGCACGGTCGAGTTCATGTGCTCGGGGGAGCCGCACGATCGCCTGAGCCTCCTGGTCATCGTGGGGCAGGAGCCCGGCTCGCGCGTCATGGCGATCGGCAGCTACACCTCGCTCGGCGTCGGCGGCAAGGCCGAGGTGGCCTTCCTCGTCCACGACGAGTTCCAGGGACGGGGGATCAGCACCCTCCTCCTCGAGCGGCTCGCGGGGATCGCGGCAGGGTACGGCTTCATCGGGTTCGAGGCCGAGGTCCTCTACGAGAACCAGGCGATGATCGACGTCTTCCGCGACTCGGGGTTCGAGGTCTGCCAGGCCGAGGGTGGGGGCGGCTGCGTTCACGTCCAGTTCCCCGTCTCGGGCCTCGCGTCGCTCCGGGAACGCGTGGAGCTGCGTGACCGGATCGCCACGGCGAACTCCCTCGTCCCGCTCCTCAAGCCGCGCGCGGTGGCGGTCGTGGGGGCGTCGCGGGACCCGGCGGCCGTCGGGAGCATGATCTTCAGCGCCATCCTCCGCGGGGGCTTTACCGGGACGGTTTACCCCGTGAACAACCAGACGGCTTCGGTCCAGAGCGTCCGCGCCTGCCCGTCCGTGAAGGAGCTCCCCGAGCGCGCCGACCTGGCGGTCGTCGCCGTCCCGGCGGCGAAGGTCCTGGAGGTGGCGGAGGAAGCTCTCCACGCCGGGACGAAGGCGCTTCTCGTCCTCACCTCGGGCTTCGGCGAGACGGGGCCCGAGGGGGCGGCGTGCCAGCGCGAGCTCGTGGCGCTCGTCCGTTCCCACGGCGCCCGGCTCGTCGGTCCGAACTGCCTCGGCGTCATGAACACCCACCCCGAGACCCGCCTGAACGCGAGCCTGGCGCCGGAGCTCGTCCCGCAGGGGAGGATCGGCTTCTTCTCGCACTCGGCCGCGCTCGGCCTCGTCATCCTCAACTACGCCGCCGAGCGCGGCCTCGGCTTCTCGACGTTCGTCTCGGCGGGGAACCGCGCCGACGTCTCGGGCAACGACCTCCTCCAGTACTGGGAGGAGGACGCCTCGACCGACGTCACCCTCCTCTACCTCGAGACGTTCGGCAACCCGCGCCGCTTCGCCCGCGTCGCGCGGCGCCTCTCGTACAAGAAGCCGATCCTCTGCGTGAAGAGCGCCCGGAGCCGGGCCGGCCGCGCCGCCGCGCGCGCCCACATCGGGGCGGCCGCGATGAGCGACACGAACGTCGACGTCCTCTTCCGGCAGGCGGGGGTCATCCGGGCCGAGACGCTCGAGGAGATGTTCGACGTCTCGCTCCTCCTGGCCAGCCAGCCCCTCCCGCGCGGCAACCGGGTCGCGATCATCAGCAACTCGGGGGGCGTCCTGACCATCTGCGCCGACGCCTGCGACGCCAACGGCCTCTCGGTCGAGGGGACGGGCGCCGTCGACCTCGGGGCCCTCGCCACGGTCGAGGAGTACGAGAAGGCCGTGGAGTCGGCGGTCGTCCACGACGGCGTCGACGCTCTCGTCGTCATCTTCGCCTGCATCGGCGGCTGCGACCCGAAGGTCGTCGGGCGCGGCATCCGTCGCGGCGTCCTGCGAGCCGAGCGGAAGACCGGCGTCGCCAAGCCCGTTCTCCTCTGCCTCATGGGCCAGGCGGGAATCGTCCGCCTGCACGGCGAGGGGGCGGCGGACCCCGTCGGTGCCGCGTCGCGCCACGCCTTCCCCTCCTACCGCTTCCCCGAGTCCGCCGCCCTCGCCCTCTCGCGAGCCGTCCAGTACGCCGGCCACCGTCAGCGTCCGGGGGGCCACTTCGTCTGGTACGACGACATCGACGCCGGCGCCGCGCGCCAGGAGGTCACGGCCCTCCTGGCGGATTCCACCGAGGACGTCGTCTGGCTGGAAGGGGAGAAGGCGTGGTCCTTCCTCGCGCTCTTCGGCATCTCGACGGGAGCGGTGAAGGAGACCGGCACCTCGGCCGCGGCGGACCACGCCCTCGTGGAGGTGGTTTCCGACCCGAGCTTCGGCCCCCTCATCCGCCTCTCCCGGCCGGGGCTCCCGCCCGTCGTGAGGATCACGCCGCTGACCGACCACGACGTGAGGGAGATCGTCGAGACGGCCGGTCTTCCGCTCGAGTGCGGGGTCGACGAGCTCCTCGGCCGGATGTCCCAGCTCATCGAGGAGCTCCCGTGGCTCTCGGCCATGCAGGCGGAGATCCACAGGGTGGAGCACTCCGCCGGGAGCTGCGGCGTCGTCCTCGAGGCGGCGGTGAGGATCGCCCTGTCGCGGCACGAGAACCCTGTGAAATAGGGGAGCGCGCCCGGTCTACGGAATCCAGCTGCCCGAGACGAGCTCGGTGACCGACCTCCAGCTGAAATAGAGGCCGAAGCCGAGGAGCAGGACGCCGGAGGCGAACGAGGAGTTCCGGATCCACTCCCCCGCGGGATGGCTCCTCAGCTTCTCGACGAGCTCGATCAGGATCGCGAACCAGCTGAAGACGCCGAGCCCCACGCCGAAGGCGAACACCCCGGCCGGGAGGAGTCCCGCGGGGAGGAGGCGGTGGCCGACGAGGAAAGAGATGAGGAGGGTCCAGTTCACGAAGAGGGAGGGGTTCGCCGCTCCCTGCAGGACGCCGACGAGGAGCGGGAACCGGAAGCCCGAGACCTCCTTCGGCGGCGCCGTCAGCCCCGGGGCCGGGCCGTTCCGGTCGGCGTCCTCCTTCCGGTCGAGGATGAGGATCCTGAAGCCCCCCGCGAGGAGGAAGAGGGCGAGGCAGAGCCGGGTCCAGGGGTTCGTCACGGCGCGCTCGAGGACCCACCCGAATCCCATCGCCACGAACCCGCAGATCACGGTGTCGACGAGCGCGGCCCCGAGCGAGAGCCGGAGCGCTTCCCGCGTCTCGTTCCGCGACGCCTTCCGGATGACGTTGAAGTTGACGGGCCCCGGGGGGATCGCGCCGATCAGGCCGGCGGCGAAGCCCGCGAGGAGGGCCACCGGCAGCTCCTTCAAGTCCGTCGGCTCCGCCGCGACATGCGGGCGGGATCGTCTCACGTCTGTTGCGGGGCTTCGAGCGTAAGGCTAATGTGAAGGCCATGAGGTTCATTGCCTGCGCGGCCGCGTTTGCGCTCGCCTTCGCCGCAAAGGGCCAGGAGACGCGCCTGGAGTTCGAGCCGCAGGTCGGCACGATGGGGATGCGCGTCACCATCACGAGCCCGCTCCCGAAGGGCGCCGTCGTCCGCTTCGGGACGCAGCCCGTGGCGCTCCTCGTCGAGCCGGGGAAGCACCCGAGCTTCCTCGTCCCCGACGGGGCCGTCAGCTCCTTCATCGAGGCCTCCGTCGGCGGGAAGGTCGTGCTGCGCAGCTCGGTGCCGTTCGTCGTCGCCGGCTCGTCGCTCATCAACACGCCGAAGCTCATCGGCCTGAAGGAGGCGATCGACGTCTTCGGCTACTCCGAGCCGATCCCCGAGGGAGGGGAGAAGCCGGAGACGAAGGCGAAGAAGATCCTCTCCCTGGGAGACGGCGACGTCCTGACGATCGGCGAGGCGCCCGCCCCGGCGCCGATGGCTCTCGTCATCGGGAACGACGCCTCGTCCGCCGCCACGCGCGGCATGGGACAGCCGGGGTTCCTCCTGACGGCGCGGGCCCCGGAACGGCGGACGATCATCATCCCGCCGCTTCCGCCCCTTCCGACACCCTCCCCGACGCCGACCCCCGGCCCTCCGGCGAGCTGACGGCCGGACGCCTTGCCCCTCCTCGAGTTCCGTCTCGAGCTCCCGGGCGTCCCGAGGGCCGACATCGCCGCCTTCCACGCGGACCCTCGCGTCCTCGAGTGGCTTTCGCCGCCGGGCAAGAAGGTCCGCATCGTCGATCGCCCCGCCGTGATCGAGGCGGGGGCGCGGATCGTCATCGAAGTCGCTCCCTTCGGAATCCCCGTCCGATGGGTTTCCCGGATCGAGGCGTGGGAGCCGCCCTTCCGCTTCGTCGACGTCCAGGAGAAAGGCCCCTTCCGGCGCTGGAGGCACGAGCACCTCTTCGAGGAGGGGGCTCTCTTCGATCGCGTCGAATACGAGGTACCTCTCGCCCTCGCCGGGGGGCGTCTCGTCGACCTCGCCGTCGTGAGGCCCGACCTCCGTCGGATGTTCCGGTTCCGGCACCAGGCGACGGCCCAGCGCCTCCTCGGAAAGCGCTGACCCGGGAACTCCCACCCCCTCCGCCGGGTCTCACCGGGCGTGGAGGACGTCTCGTGACCGCCCGCATCCTCGCCTTCCACCCCGGTGCCGGGGGAGATCGCCATGGGAGAATCCCCGGCGTGATCATGCCGGTGAACTCCGCCAGCGAAAGCCGCGACTGGCCCGGGGACGAAAAGGCCGTCGCCCGCTTCCTCGGGGGCGACCCGACCGGGTTCGAGCAGATCGTGCGCCACTACTCGGGCATGGTCTTCGCCCTCGCCGCCCGCCTCGTCGGCCCGTGGGAGGCCGAGGAGGTCGTCCAGGAGACGTTCCTCCGGGCCTGGCGCGGCCTCGAGTCGTTCCGGGGGGAGTCGTCGCTCAAGACGTGGCTCTACACGATCGCCCTGAACCGCGCGAAAGCGCGCATGGGGACCCTCGCGCGGATGCGCCAGGTCTTCGCCACCCCTCGCGTCTCCTCAGAGGACGACCGGCCGTGGCCCGGGGAGGAGGCGCCCGACCCCTCCGCCTCGCCCGAGGAGCAGGCCGTCGCCCTCGAGCAGCGGGTGCGCCTCCGGAAGGCGATCCGGAACCTCCCCGAGGAGTTCCGCCACGCCGTCGTCCTGCGCGACCTCGAGGGTCTCTCCTACGACGACATCGCCCGCGTGCTGAGCGTCCCGATCGGAACGGTGAGGAGCCGGATCGCCCGTGGCCGGGCCGCCCTCCTGGAGGAGCTGTCGTGAGCGCGAATCCCCAGCCCCGGCCCCTCGTGACCGGAGACCTCGACCTCCTGATCTCGCGTTCCCTCGACGGGGACCTCCCCGGCGAGGAGGAGCGCGAGCTGAAGAGCCTCCTCGCGGCCGACCCCGGCGCCCGCGCCCGCTACGACGCGATGGCGCGCCTCGTCGGGCGCCTCGAGGAGATTCCCGAGCCGGAGACCCCCTTCGCTCTCGCGACCCGCATCAACTCGCAGCTCGAGGACGACACGAAGGGCCTCGCCGCCTCTCTCCACCGCTTCGGCTTCTATTTCCGGCCCGCCACGCTCGGCGTCGTCGGTGCCGGGATCGTCGCGATCGCCCTCTCCTACACCGTCATGTCGCCCACGAAGCCGGTGGCCACGGTGGCCGAGTCGAAGGCCCAGCCGGCCCCGGCTCCCGCCCCGGCCGACGACGGCCGAGTCTCGGTCTTCTTCGGCGAGTCGGAGAAGAAGGACGCTGCCCCGGCCCGCGTCGCCGAGGCCCGGCCCGCCGCGCCCGCCGCCTCCTACCCGGCGGAGGCGCTCGCGAGCGACGAGAAGGGGAGCGCCCGGCAGGAGCCGGTCCAGGTCGCCTCCAACGAGACCCGGAAGGCGAAGGAAGAGGTCGCGTTCGCCCCGGAGCGCGACGCCGCGGCCGAGAGCGCCACCGAGGGAGTCTCGATGCAGAAGTCGGCCGTCGCGGACGGCGCGCGCCTCCGCGCGGCTCCCGCGCCCGCGGCT
>CAZNSS010000044.1:0-13100 GCA_964575465.1 uncultured Holophagales bacterium
CGTGGACGAGGTTCGGGTGCGAGAGGGAGGCCATGACGCGCCCCTCGTTCTCGAACCGCGCGCGCCTGTCGGGCGTGCCGACGAGGTCGCCGGGGAGGGTCTTCAGGGCGACGACCCGGCCGAGCGAGGTGTCCTCGGCGCGGTAGACCTCCCCCATCGCCCCGCTCCCGACGGAGGCGAGGACGCGGTACCGGCCCACGAGGGTACCGGGCAAGAGGGGACGGGACACTTCCGCGTTCATCGCCGGTTCGACACGCTCCACTGCCCCCCGACGGGGCACCTGCCACAGAGTCTTCCGGATCTTACTCTGGCGGGTCGGGCCCGGCCCCGCGCCTATACTCGCCCGAGGCTCCAATGGACCAAGACGATCACGGCCCGACGCACCGCAGACGGCTCCATCTCCTCCTCCCCCTCCTCGCCGCCGCGCTCCTCGCCTCCCCGTCCTGCAAGCGGCTGCGGCCCGGAGCCTCCGCCCCACCTCCCGCCGAGTCGCGGCCCGTCACGGCCCGGGGCGACCTCGCCGCCGACGAGAAGGCGACGATCGAGCTCTTCCGCGAAGCGAGCCCCTCGGTCGTCTTCATCACGACCCTCGCGCGCCAGCGGACCGGAATGTTCCGGATCTCCGAGATCCCCCAGGGAGAGGGGTCGGGCTTCGTGTGGGACACCGAGGGCCACGTCGTCACGAACTTCCACGTCATCCAGGGAGCCTCGTCGGCCCGGGTCACCCTCGCCAACGGCTCGACCTGGACCGCGTCCTTCGTCGGCGCCGCGCCCGACCGCGACCTCGCCGTCCTCCGGATCTTCCCGACGGGGAAGACGCTGAAGCCGATCCTCGTCGGGACGTCGAAGGACCTCCAGGTGGGGCAGAAGGTCTTCGCCATCGGGAACCCCTTCGGCCTCGACCAGTCGCTCTCGACGGGCATCGTCAGCGCGCTCGGGAGGTCGATCGAGTCCGCCACGGGACGCCAGATCGAGGGGGTCGTCCAGACCGACGCGGCGATCAACCCGGGGAACTCGGGAGGCCCGCTCCTCGACAGCGCGGGGAGGCTCATCGGCGTGAACACCGCGATCGCCTCGACGAGCGGGTCGAGCGCCGGCATCGGCTTCGCCGTCCCCGTCGACACGGTGAACCAGGTCGTCCCCCAGCTCATCTCCCACGGGCGTGTCATCCGCCCGCAGCTCGGCGTCACCCTCGCCGACGACGCCGTCACCGCGAGGCTCGGCCTCGAGGGGGCCCTCGTCCTCTCCGTGGCCCCGGGGACCGGGGCCGCGGCCGCCGGTCTCCGGGGAACGGCGCGCGCCGAGGACGGGTCGCTTCTCCTCGGCGACATCGTCACCCGGGCCGGGGAGAAACCGGTCCGCTCCGCCGACGACCTGATCGCGGTCCTCGAGGAGAAGAAGCCGGGCGAGACGCTCCCGCTCCTCGTCCGCCGGGGCGACGAGACGGTGCGCGTCGCGGTGACCCTCTCCGCGGCCCCCTGACGAGGGGGGTCAGGTCCGGGCGTCGGAGGGGAGCCGGAGCTCGAAGGTCGAGCCGGAGCCCGGGACGCTCCGCGCCGTCACCGTCCCCCCCATCAGCTCGCAGAGCTGCCGCGTGATCGAGAGGCCGAGTCCGCTGCCGCCGAAGCGCCGCGCCGTCGACGCGTCGGCCTGCGCGAAGGGCTCGTAGAGCCTCGCGAGCTTCTCCGGCGCGATCCCGATCCCCGTGTCGGCGACCCGGAACGAGAGCCAGCGTCGCCCGTCCGTCTCCTCGCGCCTCACGTCCAGCTCGATCGTCCCGTCCTCCGTGAACTTGCAGGCGTTCGAGAGGAGGTTGAAGAGGCACTGCCGCACCTTCATCGCGTCCGACCGCATCACGAGCCCGTCTCCGTCCCCGCAGCGCACGACGAGCCGGTTCCGGTTCTTCTCGAGGAGGGGCTTCACGATGGCCGTCGTCTCGTCGACGAGGGGGAGGACCCGGAACGTGTCGATGTCGAGATCGAGGCGCCCCGCCTCGATCCTGGCGAGGTCGAGGACCGAGTTGACGAGCTCGAGCTGGTGGAGGGCCGCGGTGCGGATCTTCTCGAGGTCGCGGACGAGCGGCGCGCGCCCCTCGTCCGAGGCCTCCTCGGAGAGCATCTCCGAGTAGCCGATGATCGCGTTCAGCGGCGTCCGGAGCTCGTGCGAGACGTTCGCGAGGAAGCGGCTCTTCGTCCGGCTCGCCTCCTCGGCCTCGGCGGTCGCGCGCTCGGCGATCTCCTGGTGCCTCTCGGCGTCGGCGCGAGCCTCCTCGGCCCTCACGCGGGCCTCCTCGGCCCGCGCCTTCTCCTCGGACAGGCTCCGCGTCCTCTGCTCGACGAGGACGAGCAGCGCGGCCTCGCGCGCCCGGAGCGCCGCGACGCGCCACCGCACGAGCCCCCACCCCGCCAGCGAGGCGAGGAGCGCGAGGGACGCCCAGAACCACCAGGTCTCCCGCACCCGCGGCGTCTTCCGGAAGATCAGCGTCGTCTCCCGCTCTCCCCACTCGCCCCTCACGTCGGCCGCGGCGACCCGGAAGACGTAGCTCCCGCTCGGGAGGTTCGTGTAGTAGGCGACCCGGCGGGAGCCGACGTCGACCGGCTCGCGGTCGAGGCCGTCGAGGCGGATCCGGAACCGGACGCGGTCCGTGGCCACGAGCGTCAGGGCCGTGTAGTGGATCTCGAGGCGCTCGGAGCCCGCCGGCAGCGTCACGGCGCCGCTGACGTCGAACGGGCGGCCGTCGACGAGCACTTCCTCGATCGCGACGCGCGGGGACCGCTCCGTGCTGCCGAGCCGCGACGGGTCGAGGACGGCGACGCCACGATACGTCGGGAACCAGATCCGCCCGTCGCGCGCGACGAACCCCGCGGGCTGCTGGCCGCCGGCCGCGCTCCCGCTCCGCATCCCGTCGGAGGGACCGAATGAGACGGAACGGAGAGTGGAGGCCTTCCCGTTCGCGACCGCCTCGAGCTCGGCGCGGGAGACTCGGAAGACCCCCTTGTTGCACGACATCCAGAGCGAGCCCCGGCCGTCGTCGAGGATCACCTGCACGAGGTCGTCCCAGAGCCCTTCGCGCGTCGTCACCGAGGACACTCGGTCATCGCGGAGCCGGTTGACCCCTCCGCCCGACGTTCCCGCCCAGACCGTCCCGTCGGCGTCGACGTGGAGCGCGATGACCCGGCTGCTCGAGAGCCCGTCGCGCGTCGTGAAGGCGCGGAAGCGCCCGCCGGCGTAGCGGATGACGCCGAGCGCCGGAGCCCCCATCCAGATCGCTCCGTCCGGGCCTTCCGCCAGCGCCAGGATCCTGTCGGACGGGAGAGAGTCCCCGGCGACGGTGAAGACCCGGAGCGTCCCGTCCGGCGAGACCCGGGTCACCCCGCCGCCGATCGTCCCGATCCAGACGTTTCCCTCGCGGTCCTCGACGAAGGCGCGGACGTCGTGATGCGGGAGCCCCTGCGCGGGGCCGAGGGGCGTGAAGCGCCCGTTCGAGAAACGCGCGGCCCCCCCGAGGTTCGTCCCGACCCAGAGCGTCCCCCGGCGGTCCTCGAGGAGAGCGGAGACGTGGTCGCTCGGGAGCCCGTCCTTCACGCGGTACGCCGTGATGCGGCCGTCCTTCAGCCGGTTCAGCCCCCCGCCGGCCGTCCCGATCCAGACCGACCCGTCGCTCCCCTGGAGGAGCGCGCGCACGTTGTCGCTCGTCAGGCCCTCGCGGGTCGTGTAGCTCAGGAACCTCCCGTCGCGGAGCCGGTTCAGGCCGCCGACCCAGGTCCCGACCCAGAGGCTTCCCTCTTCGTCCGACGCGAGCGACCAGACCTGGTCGTTCGAAAGCCCTTCCGCCGTGCCGATCGTCTCGACGGCGCCGTCCCGGATCCGCCCGACGCCCGCGCCCCACGTCCCGAACCAGACGGTGCCGTCCGTGTCGACGTGGATCGCGGTGGCCTGGTCGGAGGGGAAGCCGTCCTTCTCGCGGTACTTCCTCGCCAGGCCGTCCTTCAGGTAGGTCAGTCCCCCGCCCGACGCCGCGACCCAGACCCCTCCCTCACCGTCGGGAGCGAGGCCGCGTACGAGGCCCGAGCCGAGGACGTCCTCGCCCCAGACCTTCTCGACCCGGCCGCCGCGCACGACCGCGACCCCCTTGCCCGTCGTCCCGACCCAGAGGGCCCCCGAGCGGTCGAAGGCGACGACGCGCACCTGGTCGACGGGAAGGCCTTCGCGGACCGAGATCCTCTGGACGACGCGCCCGCCGGAGATCCGCTCGACGCCGTTCCCGTCACCGCCGACCCAGGCGTCTCCGGCCCCGTCCAGGACGACCGCCCAGATGATCAGGCCCCGGAGCCCCTCGTTCGCCCCGATCGAGGTGAAGGTCCCGTTCCTGTGGCGGCGGAGGATCCCGCCGCCGTTCGTGCCGGCCCAGATCGTCCCGTCGGGCCCCTCGGCCAGCGAGATGATCGAGTTGTGCTTCAGCTCCGGCGTGTTCCGCCGGTCGTAGGTCGTGAAGCGGGCCCCGTCGAAGCGGACGAGCCCTTCCTGCGTCCCGATCCAGAGGTAGCCGTCGCGCCCCCGGAGAAGCGCCTGGACCGTGTTCTGCGGGAGCCCCTGCTCCGACTGCCAGACGTCGAGCCCGTACTGCGAGAGGCGCTTGCCCGGCTCGAGCGCCTCCGCCCTGCTCCCCGCGAGGAGCCCGAGCGCCAGGAGACCGGGGACCGCGGTCCTAAAGAGCACGCGCCGATCATATTCGCCGCGTTCGCCCCTCACGGACCCCCGCCGACGCCCTGCCCCTTGACCTCCCCGGCGGCGACCCTCATGTTCGACGCGTGAAGCGCGAGGCGAAGAACTACCGCGTGATCGAGAGTCCGGGCGTTCCGGTGAAGGCCTGGACCCTCGGCGTGCCGTGCGATCCCGCCGCGGAGAAGCAGCTCCGGGACGCCGCCTCGCTCCCGATCGTCTTCCGATGGATCGCCGCGATGCCCGACGTCCACGTCGGCATCGGCGCGACGGTGGGGGCCGTCATCCCGACGATCGAGGCCATCATCCCCGCCGCCGTCGGTGTCGACATCGGCTGTGGCATGGCCGCGTCTCTGACGTCGCTCACGGCGAACGACCTCCCGTCGAACCTCGCGCCGCTCCGGAGCGCCATCGAGAAGGCAGTCCCGCACGGGCGGACCGACGGCGGCGGACGGAACGACGTCGGCGCCTGGCACGCGGCACCCGCGCGGATCGCCGACGCGTGGCTCTCCCTCGAGCCGGGCTGGCGCCGCGTCCTCTCCGCGCGCCCCGAGCTCGACCGGGGGAACCACCCGTCGCGCCACCTCGGGACGCTCGGCACCGGGAACCACTTCATCGAGCTCTGCCTCGACGAGGCGGACCGCGTCTGGATCCTCCTCCACAGCGGCTCGCGCGGCGTGGGAAACCGGATCGGGACCGACTACATCGAGATCGCGCGCGAGGAGATGCGCGTCCACCAGCGCAATCTCCCCGACCGCGACCTCGCCTGGCTCTCGGAGGGGACGGAGAGCTTCGACGACTACGTCGCCGCGGTCGGCTGGGCCCAGGAGTACGCCCGCGCGAACCGGGAGCTGATGCTCCTCGCGATCGAGGCGGCGCTCGCGGGCGTGCCGGGCCTCCCTCCGTTCGGGACGCGCCTCCTCGCCGTCTCCTGCCACCACAACTACGCGAGGCGGGAGCGCCACTACGGGCGCGAGGTCTGGGTGACGCGCAAGGGGGCCGTCCGCGCCGGGACGGGAGAGCTCGGGATCGTCCCCGGCAGCATGGGAGCCCGCTCGTTCATCGTGCGCGGCCTCGGCAACCCCGAGAGCTTCGAGTCGTGCAGCCACGGCGCGGGGCGCGTCCTCTCGCGCAACGAGGCCCGCCGTCGCTTCACCCTCGCCGACCACGCCGAGGCGACGGCCGGCGTCGAGTGCCGGAAAGACGAGGGAGTCCTCGACGAGACGCCGCTCGCCTACAAGCCGATCGACGCCGTCATGGCCGCGCAGAAGGACCTCGTCGAGGTCCTCCACACGCTGAAGCAGGTGGTCTGCGTGAAGGGGTAGGCCCGCCGTCTCGACGGGGCGTCCTTCCCGCCTTTCTCTCCACTCCCGAATCCCTTCGGAGTCGCGCCCTCGGCGCGAGACGCGAGGACAATCCAGGCTGCTGCCGTGAGCCGGGTCCCGGTGGCGACACTGCCTGACGAATTCCATGCGCACGCTCGCCCTCCTCAGCCTCATCGCCGTCCTCGCGCTCCCCTCCGCCGAGGCGACCGGCGGCGAGCTCGCGCTCCGCGCCGAGGTCCCGTCGTCCGGAGGCGCCGACGACCTGTCGCCCCGACGCCTCGAATCGGGAGGCCGGGTCTACCTCGTCTCCGTGGCCGCGGGCGCCATCGAGACGTGGCCGGTTGGCGTCGTCTCGGAGCCCCTCGTCTCGCCGGGACCCGGCGCCGCGATCCGGGGACGCGCCGCTTTCGGCGACTTCGATGGCGATGGCCGACTCGACCTCGCCGTCTCCGTCGCGGGGGGCGTCCGCGTCTTCGCCGGCGACGGCACCGGCCACTTCCGGGCCGCCACCACGATTCCGGCCGTAGACGCTCCGCCACTTGCAGCGGGCGACGTCGACGGCGATGGTCGCTTCGACCTGATCGTCACCGCTGGCTCCCCGGGCGGAGCCGTCCTCCGGACGCTTCGCTCGCTCGGCGGATTCCGCTTCGATGCCCCGCAGGAGACGCCCGGGCTGCCTGCCGGCGTCGAGTTCGGCTCTCTCACGGCCGGCGACCTCGACACGGACGGCCGCTCGGACGTGGTCGTCAGCGGTTCTTCCGGCGGCACCGCGTGGATCAGCCGGGGAGACGGTACCTTCGCTCTCTCGCAGGCGCTCGGCGCGCCGGGCGCCGTCGAAGACGCCATCCTCGCGGATCTCGACAGGGACGGGTTCCCCGATCTCGTGCTCGGCCTCCGCTTCCTCAGGTGGACGTCCGTCGCCACGTTCCACAACGAGGGGGGCGGACGGTTCCGCGCGTTCCCAGGCCAGCCGGCGCAGAGCGCTGGGAACGGCCTGCTGGCCGTCGCTGACTTCGACGGGGACGGGCTGCCCGACATCGCGGGCGTTTCGGTCACCGAGGCGCCGTGCAGCCGCACGCTGGTCGTCCACCAGGGAGACGGACGCGGGGGCTTTGGAGCGCCGGGGAACCGTCCCTTCCCCTGCGTTCCCGCGCTCGGAGGAGTCTCCTGTCTTGCGGCCGTCGACTGGGACGGCGACGGGACGAACGAGCTCGTCGTGCGAACGCCTCGAGGGCCGGTCGTCCTCGGCCTTCCGCGGCCCCTGTACGACGACGTCCTGATCGTCCCCGCCCTGGTCTCGACGCCGGGTGTCGGCGGCGTCCGCTTCGAATCGGACTTCCTTGTGACCAACTCGGGGACGACGCCCGTCCGGCTGGCCCTCCGCTACGTCGCTACGGCCGGAGGCGGTAGCGGGGCCGTTGCGGTCGATCTCGACGCCGGCGCGCAGTTCCACGTGCCGTCCGCGCTCGGCTACCTTCGAGCGGCAGGCCTGTCGATTACGGACTCGGACCCTGCGATCGGCACCCTTCGGATCGAGGTCTCCGCCGCGTCGACCCTCCACGCCGTCCGCGCCTCGGTCCTCACGAGGTCGAGCGGCGGAGGTGGCGTCTCGAGTGCGGCGTCGACGCGGGCGGAGGTCCTCCGCGCCAGCGCGGTCGTCCCGTGGCTGACGGAGACGGAGCGCGACAGGACGAACCTCGCGCTCGTGAACGCCGGAGCGCCGGAGGACGGCCCGCTCACTCTTCACGTGACCGTTGCGTCCGGCGACCCCGCCGCCCCGGGGCTCGTCGAGCTGCCCGACGTGGAGCTGCCGCCGGGAGGCTTCCATCAGCTCAACCGCGTCCTTCTCGCCTCCCGTCTCCCGTCCCGGATCGGTTGGGCTCGCATCCGGCGTGTTGCGGGGAACGCACCGTACCTGGCCTGGGCGACGGTCAACGACTCCGTCACCGGCGACGGCTCCATCGTGGCTGCTTTTCCGGACGACGCCACGCCGACCGGGCCTCTCACGTTCCCGGCGGCGGTGCAGAGCGGGCGCTACACGACCGAGCTGGTCCTCACGAACCCTCGCGAGGAGGCCGTGCTGGCCACCGTCTACCTTTCGGGATCGGGGAGCTTCGTGCAGGCCCTCGCGCCGCGCGAGGCGTTCTACGCGGAGGACCTCGTCGCCGAGATGAGACGCCGGGGACTGCCGGAGGCACCGCCGGCCGGCGTCCCGTTCGTCGGCGAGGTCGTCGTCAGCGGCGGCGTCGGCGGCCTGCGCGTCTCGACGACCGGCGAGAAGGGCCGCTTCGGCGTTTTCGAGCAGCCGATCGCGTCGGAAGCGGCGTCGGTGGTCCTGCCGGACCTGAGGCGGGATGCGTCCACGCGGACCAACCTGGTCATCGTGAACGGACACGGGTTCGGCGGCCTGCACCTCTTCCGGCTCGAGGTCCACGATGGCGACACGGGTGACCTCGCCGCGGCGCGCGAGATCACCCTGGAGCGCGGAGCGCGCATCCAGCTCGACGACGTCCTCCGCGACCTCGTGCCTTCCGTCGCGCGAGCATGGGCGAGGATCGTCCCGAGCTTCCCGACGGACTTCAGCGCCTACGCCGTCGTCATGGACGGTGCGGCGCCGGGCGAAAGAACCGACGACGGCGCGTTCGTCGCCGGCGTACCGGAGGAATCGCCGCCCCGCTGAGCGGGGAGCCGTCTCCACCCCGCGCCCCACGAGCAAGAGGTCCGCGCGAAGCGCGCACCGCGAAGGGTGGTGGGTGGGGGGCGCGGGGTGGGTTCACAGGCACCTGTCGAGGAACGCGCGCAGCTTCGGGAGGAAGAGCTCGGGGTGCTCGAGCGGGGCCAGGTGGGCGCCCGGGAGCGTCAGGAGCTCGACGTAGGGCGTGTTCCCGGCGGCCTCGACCATCTGCTCGGAGGCGGAGGGGGGTGTCAGGACGTCGTCCTCGCCCACGGCTGCGAGGAACGGGACCGCGAGCGTTCCGAGGACGTCGAAACGGTCGGCCCGATCCGCCATCCCCCGCTGGTCGGCCGCCGCCGTCGCCGGCGTGGTCGCGAGGAACATGGTCCTCACGAGCTGCTCGAGCGCCCCGCCGCGCGAGCCGGCCGAGAGGAACTGCGGGAGCATCTTCGCGAGGAGAGGCTCCAGGCCGTCCGCCTCGATCGCCGCGGCCGTCCCGGCGCGGCGCGCCTTCCCGGCTGCGTCCTCGGCGTTGGCGCGCGAGTCGCAGAGGACGAGGCCGCGGAGCCGGGAGCGGAGCTCCGGGCCGAGCCTCGAGAGGAGCTCGAGGGCCACGTAGCCCCCCATCGAGCACCCCACCACGACGAACGGCCCTTCGGCCGGGAGCGTCGCCAGGACGTCCTTCGCGAGGAGCGCCATCGAGTGGGCGGGCTCGGCCGGCAGCCCCGACGCTCCGCGCCCGCGGAAGTCGGGCGCCGTGACGGCGACGCCTTCGCCGAGCTGGCCGGTTGCGGCCGCCGCCTTCAGGAGACCCCACATCCTCCCGTCGAGCGGGAAAGCGTGGAGCGCGAGGACGTGGAGAGAAGCCGGCTTCTCGGCGATCATGCCCGGAGGATAGTCCGGCGCCCGGCGCCGACGGGAGATTCCGCCCGCCCTCGAGGGCTCACTCGCCCGGCTGCGGGAGCCTCAGGACGAGCCCCGTGTCGCTCCCCTCGGGATGCGAGTCCCTCACCGGGAGAGACTCCAGCGCCGGCTGCTTGACGAGCCAGCCGTCGTACTCGTCCTTGCCGGTGATCACCCACCCCTCGGGGTGCTTCGCGAGCCACGCGAGGAGGGCCTGCGGGGTCCTGACCCACTCCACGCGCCGGTCCAGGACGACGAGGGCGTAGCAGCGGAAACGGCCGCTCGCGTAGGCGAGCGGCTCGCCGCTGGCGACGTGAGGGCGAAGCCGCTCGTAGAGGGGGCGGGCCGTCTTCCGGTCGTTCACGGCGGGGAACGCCTTCGCCCCGAGCGCCGCCTCGGCGAGCCAGATCCCGCCCGCGAGGGCGAACGCCGCGGGTGCGACCTCGCGCCGGAAGCGCGCGAGGAGGGAGAGCGCCACCGCGCCTCCCAGGCCGAGCGGGACGGCGATCCAGGGGACGAGGCCGGCGTCGGCCGGGACCTTCTTCGCCGCGACCGGGTAGAGGGCGACCGCGGCGACGACGACGGCGGCCGCGAGGAAGGCGAAGACCCCGGCAAGGACCTTTCGCGCCCCGCGGTAGACCTCGGAGTCCGCCTCTCTCACGCGCGTGACGAGGAGGGCGAGGATGGCGGCGACGAACGGGTAGAGGAGCAGGAGGTACTTCCCCTGCTTCGAGCGGGAGGCCGAGAAGAAGAGGAACGTGATCGCCACCGCGCGGAGCACCGAGCGGAGGCGGGGGTTCGCCGCGGTCTCTCCCCCCTTCCAGAGGGCGACGACGGCGACGGCCGCCGGCAGCGTCCACGGGAAGAAGTCACCCCAGACCTTGTTCGCGGCGTAGTACCAGAACGGGTGGATGTGGTCCCACGCCGCCGCGAACCGCACGAGGTTGTGCCGTACGAGGAGCTCGTAGGCGTAGTCCCACCCGAAGCGGTGGATGGAGAGGACGTACCAGGGGGCGGCGACGACGGTCACGACGAGGGCCGCGCGGAGGGGGTAGAGCGCCGTCACCGGCTTCCAGGAACGCGTGGCCAGGACGGAGAGCCCCGCGACGAGGACGGAGACCGCGAGCGCGAGCGGCCCCTTCGTCAGGACGGCGAGGCCGAGGAGGACGTGGCCGCCGAACGCGAGCCACGGGCTCGGCTCCCCGTCGGTCTCGAGACGGAGCTGGATCAGGAGGGCCGCGGCCACGAAGCCGGAGAAGAGGGCGTCCATCTGGAGGAACTGCGCCTGCCAGAAGGCGATCGGGGCGACGGCCATCGCCGCGCCGGCGAGCCACCGGTCTCTTCGCGCGCCGAGCCACGCCGCCGCGCGGATCGCCACGAGGACGAGGAGCATCCCTCCGAGGAGCGAGGGGACGCGGGTCCCGAACGGCGTCACCACGCCCCCGGTGAACGGGGTCGTCGCCGCCGCGGCCCAGTAGGTCAGGATCGGCTTCTCGGGAAACGGCTCGCCGTTCTGGTACGGGACGACGTAGTCACCCCGCTGGACCATCTCCCGGACGTGCTGGGCGTAGTCGGGCTCGTCGGGGCGCCAGTAGTCGCGTCCCCACGCCGCGATCGCCGCGGGAAGGATCGCGACGGCGGCGAACGCCACCGCGAGGAGGATCCGTACAGGCTTGCTGCTGGAGCTGGTCATCTGGAGGGCTCGGGAGCGGCCCCTGGGCCGGGGAAACCGGGATGCACCGCCAAGCGGCCCTCCGCGGGCCCTCCGGGGCCGGAAAAAGTGGTGCGCCCGCCGCGATTCGAACGCGGGACCTTCAGATCCGGAGTCTGACGCTCTATCCGGGCTGAGCTACGGGCGCATCTGCGAAAGAGCGGTGAAATTGGGGTGAGAGACGGGGATCGAACCCGCGACCACCGGAACCACAATCCGGCGCTCTACCGACTGAGCTACTCTCACCGCGCTCATTCGGACGGCGGAGGATATCAGAAAAGGTCCGGCCCGCCAGCCCCGCCGGGGTGGCATCCTTCCACGCCATGGCATCTGCTGACGGCGCAACGCCTTCCACCGCTCCCTCCGAGGGCGCCCTCTCGAACCGCATCCTCCTCGGGCTCCTCCTCGGCGCGATCTGCGGTGTCGGCGCGAACCTCTTCCTCGTGCCGAGCGCCCCCGCAGCCGTCGAGGCCGCGAACCGGTGGGTCTTCGTTCCCGTCGGGCAGATCTTCCTCCGGATGCTCTTCATGGTCGTCATCCCGCTCGTCTTCAGCTCGCTCGCGCTCGGCGTGGCGAGCCTCGGCGACCTGAAGCGGCTCGGGAGGGTCGGCGGACGGACGATGCTCTACTTCGTCTCCGTCACCGCCGTCTCCGTCGCGATCGGCCTCGTCCTCGTCAACGTCCTCCGGCCCGGGGAGGGGCTCCCGGGCGGGACGCGCGAGAAGCTCCTCGAGACCTACCGCGGCGAGGCCGCCTCGAGGATGGAGACCGCCGGGAAGGCCGAGTTCGGACCGTCGCTCCTCGTCAACATCGTCCCGCGCAACCCCGTCGACGCCGCCGCGAAAGGCGACATGCTCGGCGTCATCTTCTTCGCGCTCCTCTTCGGCATCGGCGTCACGAAGCTCGGCGCGGAGAAGCAGGCGCTCTGGATGAAGCTCCTCGAGGGGCTCGCCGACGTCACGGTCGTCATCATCGGCTATGCCCTGCGGCTGGCGCCGTTCGGCGTCTTCGGCCTCATCTTCTCCGTCACGTCGCGCTTCGGCTTCGACATCCTCCGGCAGCTCCTCCTCTTCGTCTTCACGGTCCTGCTCGGCCTGACGCTCCTCGTCCTCGGTGTCTACCCGCTCTACCTCAGGTTCCGCGCGGGCGTCTCGCCCTGGGTGTTCCTGAAGAAGGTGCGCCCCATCATGGTCACGGCCTTCTCGACGAGCTCCTCGAACGCGACGCTCCCGACGACGATCGAGGTCTCCGAGCGCGACCTCGGCGTGCCGCCGCAGATCGCCGGCTTCGTCCTCCCTCTCGGCGCCACGATGAACATGAACGGGACGGCGCTCTTCGAGGGGATCGCCTGCGTCTTCCTCGCGCAGGTCTTCGGCGTCCACCTCTCCCTCGGCCAGCAGCTCTTCGTCATCCTCCTCGCGGTCCTCACCGCCATCGGCACCGCGGGCGTACCGGGCGGCTCAATACCGCTCCTCGTCCTCGTCCTCACCTCCGTCGGCGTCCCCGCCGAGGGAATCGCCGTGATCATCGGAGTCGACCGCCTCCTCGACATGGCCCGCACCGTCCCGAACGTCGTCGGCGACGTCACGTGCGCGGTCTACGTCGCGAAGAAGGAAGGGTTCGAGCTGAAGATCTGACCGGGGCGGGGCGGCACCGTTCGCGACCTCCGGGCTTCAGCGGGTCCCGCGCGGGGCGCCGCGCGGTCCGGGGTCAGAGCTCGACCTGGAGCCCCAGCTCGACGACGCGCCCGGGCGGGATGTTGAAG
>CAZNSS010000045.1:0-13096 GCA_964575465.1 uncultured Holophagales bacterium
ATTGTCCTCAAAGGTCGATCCGCCACGCCGAGAGCATCGAGCGCTCTTTGTACGGCGCTGGCGCGGAGGTAGAGCTTGGCGCTCGCCCCGGGTCGGAAGCTCGGGCCGTACGTGATACTGGCCCCGATCGCGACTGGTGGGATGGGTGTCGTCTACCGTTCGCGGGACACGAAGCTGGACCGCGACGTCGCCCTGAAGGTCCTGCCGGAGCGCGTGGCGTCCCACCCGGGCGCCGAGGCCCAGTTCCAGTCCGAGGCGAAGGCCGTCGCCGCCCTCTCGCATCCGGGCATCCTCGCGATCCACGACTACGGCCGCATCGACGGCGTGGCCTTCGCCGTGACCGAGCTCCTCGACGGCGAGACTCTCCGGGCGGCGCTCGTGCGCGGCGCCCTGCCGTTCAGCCGCGCGCTCGACGTCGCGGCGCAGGTCGCCGACGCGCTCGCCGAAGCGCACGTGCACGGCTTCGTCCACCGCGACCTGAAACCCGAGAACATCTTCCTGACCCGCAACGGCCTGGCGAAGATCCTCGACTTCGGCCTCGTCGTCCGATCCGAGCCGCTCGGCGACCGCGAGTCGGGGGCGAACATCCCGACGGACCCAGCGGACGTCGCGCCGGGCCGGCCACCGGGAACCGCCGCGTACATGTCCCCGGAGCACGCCCGGGGCCTCGCGGTCGAGGCGCCGTCCGACCAGTTCTCGCTGGGCGTCGTCCTCTACGAGATGCTCGCAGGCGTCCGGCCGTTCCAGGGCGCATCCTCGGCCGAGATCCTCTCGTCCGTCCTGCGCGACGAGCCCCCGTCGCTTGCCGAACGCGTCCCCGGCCTCCCCGACCCCGTCCTGTGGATCGTCGATCGCTGCCTGAAGAAGAGGCCGGAGGAGCGCTACGCCTCGACGGTCGACCTGGCCCGGGACCTCCACTCGTGCCGGGCCCGCCTCGGGGAAAGGCCCCTCTCGCAGAGGAAGACCGCAACGTCGGGCCGCCCGATGAGGTGGACGGCCGCCGCGGCGGGCATCGCCCTCCTCGCCCTCGCGGGGATCGCCGGTCGGTGGGCCTCCGTCGGGCGGGAATCGTCCGACTACCGGGCGCTCCTCGCGGGGAGCCGCGTCCAGCGGGTCACCGACCGGGCCATGAACGCCTGCGCCCCCACCCTCTCCCCCTCGGGGCTGCAGGTCGCGTTCGTCCGCCGGCTCTCGCCGGGAGACACCGACATCTTCGTCCAGGGCGTGGACGGCGGCCGACCGATCGACGTGACGAGCGACTACCCCGGCGAGGATCGCGAGCCGGCCTTCTCGCCGGACGGAGCGCTCCTCGCCTTCCGCTCCGACCGCGACGGAGGCGGCCTCTTCGTCGTCGAGACCCTGGGAGGCCCGGCGCGCCGGCTGACGGAGTTCGGCCACGACCCCGCGTGGCATCCCGACGGCCGACGCATCTTCTTCGCGACGGCCGCCACCAGATCGCCCTACGGCCGGCTGGGAGCGAACAGCGAGCTCTGGTCCGTCGACCTCTCGACGGGCGCCACCGAGCGCTTCCCGGCGGTCGACGTCATGCAGCCTTCCGTCTCTCCCCACGGGACGCGCGTCGCGTTCTGGACGGTCCGCCCAGGGGAGGCCCGGCGCGACATCGCGACCCTCTCGCTCGAGGGGGACGGACTTTCGGCCGCCCCGGCCTTCGCGACCGACGACCCCGCCTTCGACTGGAGCCCGTTCTGGTCGGACGACGGGCGCTACCTCTGCTTCGGATCGGACCGGGGTGGGACGATGAACCTCTGGCGCGTGCGGATCGACGAGGAGAGCGGCAAGCCCCTCGCACCGCCGGAACCGCTCCCCGTCCCCGCGCGGAGCGCCGGCCCGTTCCACGGCTCGACCGACGGTCGGGCGGTCGTCTACCAGGCCGGGACGTCGGGCTTCGACCTCGTGCGGATCGGCCTCGACGGCACCGGACTCCCGGCGGGCCGGGAGGAGCCGCTTCTCTCCGACAACGAGGGGGTCGGGGAGCCGCGGCTCTCCCCCTCCGGTGACCTCGTCACGTTCTCGTCGTGGCGCGGGAGCGAGGACCTCTGGGTCGTCGGGACCGACGGCCGCGGCCTCCGCCGTGTCACCAGCGGTCCGTTCCACGACCGCTCCCCCGGCTTCTCGGCCGACGGCGAGGCGCTCTTCTTCCACTCCGACCGCTCGGGGAAGTACGAGATCTGGCGGGTCCTCCTCGACGGGAGCGGCCTCGCGCCGGTCACCCGGCGGGACGACCTCCAGCCCTTCCGCGCCCTCGCCTCGCCCGACGGGCGCCTCCTCGCGCTGCAGAGCAGCCGGACCGGGGCGTACCTCATCCCCACCGGGCTCCCCCCGGGTGCCGAGTGGCCCGCTCCGCTCCCGCCGCCGGAGGAAGGGGCCCGCTTCGAGGTGACATCGTTCTCGTCCGACAGCCGGGTCGTCGCGGGGCACGGCATCGCCGACGACGAGACCTACCGCGGTACCTGGCTCTACGACCTCGAGTCGAAGCGGTACGAGCGTCTGACCGACGAGGGAGCGTATCCCCAGCTCGTCCTGGGCGGCCGGCGCGTCTACTTCCTCCGCCAGCGGTCGCTCCTCGAGCCCGCGAAGCTCGCGCTCCTCGACGTCGCGAGCCGGAGGTGGAACGACATCCTCCCGTACCGGGACGACGCCGCCGTCATCGCCTTCGCCGCCGCCCCGGACGGCTCCGCCCTCTACGTCGTCCGCGAGCGGAGCCGCGCCGACATCTGGCTGATGCGTCTTCGCTGACGACGCTTCCTCAGGCCGGCCGGAACGCCTCGACGAGGGCGTCCATGCGCTCCCCGGTCCGGACGAGGCGGGGCCTCTCGAAGCCCGACTCGACGAGCCAGGAGGAGATTTCCGAGAACGTGAACGTCCCGCCCTCCTCGGTCCCCACGAGCATGTTCACGGCGAAGAGGGCCCCGGCGCGCGGCGCGGTCCGGTCGGGGGACATGACGTGGTCGCGGATGACGATCCGCCCCCCGGGCACGAGCGCGTCGAGCACCTTGCGGAAGAGCGCGACGTTTCCCGAGGGGCCGAGCATGTGGATGATCGCCGAGACGAAGGCGAGGTCGTGCCCGCCGGGGAGAACGTCCGTCCGCAGGTCGCCCGCGACGAGGTCGACCCTGTCGAGGAGCCCCGCGGCGGCCACGTTCCCCCGCGCCATCTCGACGACCGCCGGGAGGTCGAAGAGCGTCGCGCGAAGGCCCGGGAGCGCCTTCACGAACGCGAGCGTGTAGGTCGCCGGTCCGCCGCCGACGTCGAGGAGGCGCCGCGCCGGGCCGGGGTGGACCGCGGCGACCAGGGCGTCGGCCTGCGGCGCGGCGATGACGTTCATCGCGCCGATGAAGGCGCGGGTCCAGGCGTCGCGGTCCCCCGCCATCGGCCTCGACCCCGCGACGACCTCCGTCAGGCGCGACCAGCGATCCCAGAGCTGCACGGAGTGGAGCGCGAGAGGCCGCAGGCTCCGTTCCCCTCGCGACGACAGGAACGGGACGAGCGCCTCCGGCGTCTGCCACCGCCCGTCCGCCTTTTCGAGGAGGCCCGTCGCCGCGAGGGAGTCGAGGAGAATCGCGAGCGCGCGCGGGTCGGCGTTCCGAGCGGCGGCGGCCTCCTCGAGCGAGAGCGGCCTCCCGGAGAGGAGCGTGAAGAGGTCGAGCTCGGCGGCCGTCAGGAAGACGCGTGTCTCCATGAAACCCCGGGCGAGGGAAGCGAGGGACTCGGGCGTACACGTCGTCACGCTCCGAGTCTAGGCCCCAGGCGGGGCGCCCCACCATGGGGTCAGGTCTTGATTTTCTACTATGGCGCGTTGCCGGCGGGTCCTCGCGCGCCGTCCGCTCGCGCCTTCACGGGGCCGAGGTACCTGTCGAGCCAGGCGAGGGTCTCGCGAATCACGTCCTTCTGCGGCGGGAAATGCCCCTCGTCGAGGATCACGTGCTTCTTGTCCTTCTCCGGCGTCCCGAGACGCGCAAAGAGCGGGCGCTGGGAGGACTCGAGCGGGAAGGCGCTGTCCCACCTCCCGTTGATCATCAGGGCGGGCGTCGTCACGCGCCCGACGAAGTTCAGGGCCTCGACCTCGGGGAGAGGGTGGCGGAACCAGAAGCCGCCGGCGAGGAGGATCGCTGCCCGGAAGCGGTGCTCGACGCCGAGGAGGATCGGAGCCATGGCTCCACCCGCGCTGTGGCCCAGGTAGGCCAGCTTCGACATGTCCACGTCCTTCCTCGTCCCGAGGTAGTCGAGGGTCCTCCCGAGGTCCTTCGACTGGGCAATCACCCGGTCCCTCCAGAGGCCGACCGGCTTTCCGCCGATTCCGATCCCGTCCGTCCTCTCGAACTGCCCGCGGTAGACGGGCACGACGAGGACGCGGCCCGTCTTCGGGACGAAGCCGAAGTCGTACCCGTATCCCTCCCGGATCTGGCTCGCCTCGAACTTCTTCAGGAAGAACGCATAGGCACCCGGGAAGAAGACGACGGCCTGGAAGGGCGGCGTCCCCTCCTTCGGAAGGAAGAGATGCGCCGTGACGCGCTCGCCGCCGTACGCCGCGTCGAACGAGACCGTCTCGTGCCTCCACTCGACGGTCGCCCCGGTCCCCTCCACCTTTGCGTCGAGCGGGCTGTCGTCGTAGGCGTAAAGCCCCTTTATGGCCGCGAAGACGTCGGCCGAGACAGGCTGCTCCTTCCAGAAGTCCCGGGAGGTCGGAACGACCCTTGCCGTCGCCTCGGCCGGAACCGGCCCCGGGGTCTTCATGCAGCGGAGGCCGAAGTTGGGTCGGCGTTCCCATGGAGACGCCTCGTCGCCGTTCGGGAACATGTACTCCGCCTCTCCGAAGCCGCCGCCCAGCGTCAGCCGCATTCCGGAGCGCCCCTCGTTCCAGCACCACTCCTTGACGTTGCCGGCCATGTCCACCGTTCCGAACCCGCTCAGGGTCCCCGGCTCCCCGACCGGCTGCGTTCCGGACGGACGGAAGTTGCTTCCCCGGACGATCTGCGCGGCGAAGTACCTCTGGGACGCCCCGTACCAGTGGTAGGCCGTCGGGAGGCTCTTCCCGGCGAACTCCGCGTACGCCGCCGCCTCGAACCAGCTGGTCCCGGCGACGGGGTGCTTCTCCTTCCCCTGCGGGAAGCGTCCCATCTCCCACGTCGCCGGCCCCGATCGCCCCGTGGAATCACGGAAGAGCTCCATGGCCTCCCCGAAGGAGAGGGTCTGCCCGTCCTTCTCGAACGGCACCTTCCAGTACGCCGGATCGCGGTACCCGCCCGCATCGACGAACCTCGCGTACGCCTCGTTCGTGACCTCGGTCCGGTCGATCAGGAAGTCGTCGAGCTTCACCCTCGGGGCGTCGCTGAACGGGAAACCGAGCACGCCCGGACCGCCGAGTACGGGGAGCATGCCGGCAGGCACAGTCCCCTCCGGAGGCAGGCGGACCCCGTCGTCGCCACCGGGCTGGGAGAGGAACCACGCGGTCGAGTACCCCTTCAGGACGAGCCGCCAGACCAGAACCCCCGACACCGCTCGGACCTTCTTCAGCGGCGTGCGGCCGAGGGATTCCCAGCTGTCGGGACCGCTCTCGTAGGGACGGACGAAAACCTCCGCTCCGGGTGGAACGCTCGGCAGGGAGAACTCCCCCGTCGCCTTCGTCCAGAGCTTCTCGAGCGTGGGGTCCCGCGGCAGGACGGCGCGCGCCTCGCGAATGAGGTTCGCCGCGCGGAGGTACTCCTCGTCTTCGACGAGCTTCTGGATCCGGGGGATCGTTCCCACCGCCCACCGCTCCCGCGACCACTTCACCCAGGACCCCACCCCCACCGCGACGATCACGATCCCTGCCGCCAGGAGGGCCAGCCGCGTCGTGCGCGAGAGCCTCCCTCTCGCCGGCCCCAGCTCCTCTTCCAGCGCCTTCAGCTCCGCCTCGACCTCCGCGGCGCTCGCGTACCTCTTCGCGGCGTCCTTCTGAAGCAGCCTCCGGATGACTCCCCTCAGCTTCGCCGGGACCGCCAGCTCCTCCAGCCCCTTCGGCTCGGCGTGCAGCACCGCGTCCGCCATCGCCGCCCGCGACTTCCCTTCGAACGGCAACCTCCCCGCCACCATCCGGTAGAGCACCACTCCGAAGGAGAAGAGGTCGCTCCGAGCGTCGAGCGGCTTCGACAGGAGCTGCTCAGGGGACATGTACCCTGGCGTCCCTGGCGACGCACCGACCTCCGTCAGGCTCTCGAGCGGCTGCCCGTCATCGCCCATCCCCCGTTCGAGGAGTTTCGCGAGACCGAAGTCGAGCACCTTCACCTGCCCCCTCCGGTCGATCGCGATGTTCCGGCACTTGACGTCCCGGTGCAGGATCCCCGCGCGGTGCGCCTCCGCGAGCGCCTCCGCGATCTGGACCGCCACCGGCAGCGCCTCCTGGACCCCCATCGGCCCGCGCAGCAGTCGATCGTGGACCGTCTCCCCCTCCACCAGCTCCATCACGATCAGGAAGTGCCCCTGCGCCTCCACGAGGTCGTGCACCGTGCAGATGTTCGGGTGGCTCAGCCCCGACGCCGCACGCGCCTCCCGCCGGAACCGCTCGCGCCTCTCCGCGTCGACCGCCACCGACGCCGGCAGCACCTTGACCGCCACCGTCCGGTCCAGGTTCGTGTCGCGCGCCCGGTAGACCTCCCCGAACCCTCCCGCCCCGAGCAGCCCGCGCAGCTCGAACTGCGCCAGCCTGCGCCCGGACAGAATCCCGTCCCACTCCCGCGACCCGCCAGAGCCCGGGGTTCCGCGTGACGTCCTCGCCGTCATCGTCGGGTCGTCCGTCGAGCCGGACGCCATGCCGACCGGCCCTGCCGTCATCGACGGATGCGCTCCGTGGCTCTCCTCCATCTGCCCTCCGTCATCCTTTCGGCGCGCTCTTCGTTGTCACCGGCCCCAGGTACTTCTCGAGCCAGGCGAGCGACTCTCGGACGTAGTCCTTCATCGGCGGGAAGTGCCCTGCTTCGCAGAAGACCTGTCTCTTGTCCCCCGGCGGCGTTCCGAGCGATTGAAAGAAAGGGATCTGGGACGTGACCATCGGGAAGCGGTCGTCGTACCTGCCTCCAACGAGAAGCGTCGGGATCCGGACGCGCGGAAGGAAGTCGAAGGCGTCCGCCTCGGGAAGGGCGCGACGCCCGTAAAGACCGGCACAGGCCAGGACCGCCGCCCGGAACCGGGTCTCGACGGACAGGAACTCGGGCGCGGCGGCGCCGCCGAGGCTGTAGCCGACGTATCCCAGCTTCGAAAGGTCGAAGTCGTCGCGGGTCTCCGGGTAGTCGAGAAACCGGCCGATGTCCTTCGACCAGTCGACGACATGGTCGCGCCCGCTTGCTTCGGGGTTCGTCTCCGGTCCTCCCACCTTGAGCCCGTCCTGACGTTCGAACGTTCCCCGGTAGATCGGGAAGACGACGGCTCGGCCCGCCCTCAGGTAGGACGAGAAGAGAGCGGAATCGGCGAGCTGGTCGACGCGGAACTCCTTGGCGAAGAGAGCGTAGGCGCCCGGGAAATAGAGAACGGGCTGGTACGGCGGCCGGGCGTTGACGGGAAGGAAGAGGTGCAGGCGTACGCGTTCGGCGCCGTACGCCGCACGGAAGCTCACCGTTTCGTGCGTCGCGTCCTCCTCTCTCGCGGTCCCCTCGACCTTCGCCTGCAGGTCGGACCGGTCATACGCGTAGAGACCCCGGATGGCGGCGAAGACCTCGTTCGCGACCGGCTTCTCCCGGGAGTAGTCGACGACGGTACGCTCGAGCTTCTCGAAGGACGCGGCCGGGCCGGTCGTCGGGAGCTTGACGCACCGGAAGCCGTAGTTCGGAAGCCGGGCCCACGGAGACTGTGCGTCGGTCTGGGTGAATCCGTACTCGGGCTCACCGAAGCCGCCGCCGAGGATGTAGCGCTTTCCGGCCCAGCTCTCGTTCCAGCACCACTCCTTGACGTTGCCGGCCATGTCCGTGGTCCCGAAGCCGCTCGCCGTTCCCGGGCGGCCGCAGGGCCAGGTCTCCGTGTCACGGAAGTTGCTTCCAGGGACGGTCAGGTACGCCGCCCAGGGCTGCGAGGCCCACGTCCAGTGGTAGACGCTCGGAAGGCTCTTGCCCGCGAACTCGGCGTAGGCCGCCGCTTCGTACCAGCTGATTCCGGAGACGGGGTAATCCTCGCGCCCCTTCTGCGGGCGCCCGACCTCCCACGTAGCCGGACCCGCGCGGCCCGTGGAGTCGCGAAACGCCCCGATCGCCTCTTCCCGGGAGACGATCCTCCCGTCGCGAACGAACGGCTGCTTCCAGTATTCGGGCTTCTGATAGCCCCCTGCGTCCACGAAACGCGCGTAGGCCGCGTTCGACACCTCGTGGCGATCGACGAAGAAGTCCCCGATCGCGACTCGTCGGACGTACGCGAACGGGGACGGCAGACCCGCCTGGCCTCCCAGGACGACCGACATTCCCGGGGGGACGTCCGACTCCCGCCAGAGCTTCACCACTCCGTCGTCATCGGGAGCGCCGAACGCCTCGAGCGGCGCGTACCCCGGCTTCGAAATTCTCCAGAGGCCGATGCTGCTCGCGACGCGCAGCTTCTTCAAAGGCGTCCTTCCGACGACCTCGATCGGACCTGACCCGAACGGCACGGGTTCGATCGCGACCGTCGCGCCGCTCGGGTCCGTGTCGAGTGTCTCCTCGTCGGTCGCCTTCTTCCAGAGCGCCTCGAGCGCCGGGTTTCCCGGAATTCGGCACTTGATGTCGCGGTGGAGGATCCCGGCACGGTGCGCCTCGCCGAGCGCCTCCGCGACCTGAAGCGCGATCGCGAGAGCCTCTGCCGGCGAGAACGGTCTCTTCGCGAGCGCCTCGTGGAGCGTATGCCCTTCGACCAGCTCCATCACGATGAGGAAGTGGCCGTCCGCCTCCACGAGGTCGTGCACCGTGCAGATGTTCGGGTGATTGAGAGCGGAAGCCGCGATCGCCTCCCTTCGGAACCGCTCGCGCCTCTCCCCGTCGACCGCCACCGAGGCCGGGAGCACCTTGACGGCTACCGCCCGGTCCAGCTTCGTGTCGCGCGACCTGTAGACCTCGCCGAACCCGCCCGCTCCCAGCAGACCCTTCAGCTCGAACTGCGCCAGCTTCCGCCCCGAGAGGATCCCCGGCGGCTCGGCTCTCTCGCCCGATCCCGCGCTCCTTCCCGACGGCCTCGCCGTCATCGTCGGGCCGTCCGGCAGCTCGGGCCCGCCCCGCAACACGACGTCCCTTGCGAACGGATTCACTGCACGCTCGTCCATTCCCGCGCTCCTCGGATCCCGGCCCTGATCAGGTGGCGCGGATGTTACATCCCGGCGGCAGCGCGCAATCCCGCGTAAACGCAGTTGGAGGGACCTTCCAAGAATCTTCCAAGAAGTCGGGAAGGTCCTTGCGGGGCACGCGCTTGAATCCGACCCGGTTGCGACCCATATTGGCTTCTCAACGGCCAGGAAGAGGGTGGAGGAGGGCGACGGCGATTCATTGCACGCGTGCCGTGCAGGCTGTCCTTTCCCTGCGCTCCCGAGAGGAGGAGTCCATGCGGTACACGGTGTCCGGTCTCGCCCGTTCTTTCGTCGGGTTCCTGCTTCTGCTCGCGACCCTGCCACTCGCGGCGCAGACGACGGGTGACCTCGAGGCGAACATCGTGGATTCCGCGGGTGCACCGCTCCCCGGCGCCTCGGTCGAGATCCGCTCGACGACGCTGCAGGGGGCCCGGACGGCAGTGACGGGCGCGAGGGGAGGCGCTCGCTTCGCGCTTCTCCCTCCGGGCAGGTATTCCGTCCGGGGCCTTCTCGCGGGATTCGGCCCCGACCAGACCAAGGAAGTCCGCGTCGGCCTCGGCGAGACCACGGCCGTTCGCCTGACGCTCGCCCTCGCGACTTCCGCCGATGTCGAGGTCTCCGCCGAGGTCCCGCTCGTCGACATGACACACACTCTCCTGGGGACGTCGATTCCTTCGACGACTCTTGCTCGCCTTCCTCTCGGGCGGAACTTCTCGTCCGCGATCCTCACCATGCCGGGGGCGGGAACCGACGTCGCCGGGAACACCGTCTACGGGGCCACGGGGCTCGAGAACAGCTACGTCGTGGACGGGCTGAACACGACCGGCGTCTTCTTCGCCAACCAGGGCAAGCAGCTGAACCTCGAGTTCGTCCAGGAGGTCGAGGTCCGGACGGGCGGCTACGAGTCCGAGTACGGGAGCGCGATGGGCGCGAGCGTGAACGTCGTCACGAAGTCCGGAGGGAACGAGTTCCGTGGCGACGTCTTCGGCTACTACGACTCCGGCTCGCTCACCGCGACCGACGAGCACCTCGCCGAGAGGACCTCCCTCAACCTCGCCCTTCCGGAGCCGGCGACTCGGTACGACTTCGGAGCGGACCTGGGCGGCTTTATCTTCCGGGACCGCCTCTGGTTCTTCGGAGCCTGGGATCGCGTCGCTACCGGCGAGGACTACCAGCGGGCCGAGAGCCTCGCCTACACGCCGACCGCGGTCATCCCGAACTACGTGAGCGGGACCGACGACACGCGCACGAACCTCTTCTCCGGCAAGCTCACGTTCCGCGTGGGGGAGTCGAATTCCTTCGTCGTCTCGGCCTTCGGCGACCCCACGACATTCGACGGGAGGGCGTACAAGTCGCAGCGCGGCCCGGACTCGGCCGTCCTCGTCCGCAAGGAGTCGGGGGGAACGGACGTCGTGACCCGCTGGGAAGGGGTCCTCGGGCTGCGGTTCCTCGGCCAGGCCCAGTACGGATTCCACGAGGAGGCCGACGCGCAGCGGAGCGCCTTCGAGGAACGGCTCGCCTTCTACGACATCCGCAGGGGCTACGGGCAGTTCGCGCCCGGCTCCGGGCCCGGGAGCCTCTGGGACGGGGCGTACCGCCGGAACGCCTTCTCTGCCTCGGGGACGACGTTCCTCGGCAACCACGAGGTGAAGGCCGGCGTGAGCTACGAGTACCTGAACTCCGGCTGGACCGATTCGTTCTCGGGCGGCGGCGAGGTGGTCCGTCACCTCTCGAGCGGGTCGGGAGGTCTCCTCTACGCAGGGCATTCGGCGTACGCGAGGACGCCGTTGAACTGCCTGCTGAGGACCGACGGGTCGGAGGGAAGCTTCGGCTTCGTCGACCCCACCACGTGCAACGCCTGGGACGCGACCGGCTCGGCACGCGTCGACCCGAGAACGCGGAGCTCCGCCGCCTTCCTGCAGGACTCCTGGAAGGTCCTCCCCAGCCTGACCGTGAACGCAGGGCTGCGGTACGAGGACCAGCGCATCTACGACAACACGGGAAGCGCGCGCATCAAGCTCACCGACCAGCTCTCGCCGCGCATCGGGGTCGCCTGGGACCCGATCGGGAAGGGGCGGTCGAAGGTCCAGGCGTCGTACGGCCGCTTCTACCAGTCGATCCCGCAGCTCATCCAGAACTTCGCGATGGGGAGCGAGCTCTTCATCTACGCCTACAACTACACCGGGGACCGGCTCGACCTCGTCAACGACGGCAACGTCGCACCGTTCGAGTACATCGCCGGCTCCGACTACGTGCCGCCGGGGATCAAGGGGATCTACCAGGACGAGGTCATCGTGGGCGTCGAGGCCGAAGTGCTCCGGAACTGGTCCGTCGGCGTCAAGGGGATCTACCGGGCGATCGGGCGGGCGCTCGAGGACCGCTGCGACGTCTTCGACCCTCGCTCGGGCCTCGCCGATCTCGTCCCGGCCGGGACTTTCACGACGTGCGCCATGATGAATCCCGGCGAGGGGACGTTCGGGCAGCTCGCCGACCCGAGGAACCCCGACTGCTGGGAGGAAGGACCCGAGGGGACGGTCTCGAAGCCGTGCAAGCCGGTCCGCGCAACGCGCACCTTCCGTGGCCTGCAGCTGGACGTGAAGCGGCGCTTCTCGGAGAGGTTCCAGGTCCAGGCGTCCTACCTTCTCTCGAAGCTCGAGGGCAATTACGACGGCTTCGTGAACGAGCGGATCGGCCAGACCGCGCCGACGCTGAACACGGACTTCGACATCCCGGAGCGGCTGATCTACGTCGACGGGCCGCTCTCGCTCGACAGGAGGCACCAGCTCCGCCTGACCGGCCTCTACGCGTTCGACTTCGGGCTTCAGGCCGGCGTGAACGCCTCCTTCGCGACCGGAGGGCCACTCTCGATCACGGGCTTCGCCACCTATGCCTACCAGCAGTACCTCCAGCCGCGCGGCACCTGGGACCGGCTGCCGTCGACGTACCAGGTCGACCTCCACCTCGAGTACCCGGTCCGCGTCGGCCCCGTCACGTTCACGCCGCTCGCCGACGTCTTCAACCTGACGAACACCCAGTCTGCGACGCGGCGAGGGGAGAGCTACAACAACCTCCGGACCGTGGACCAGAGCCCGCCCTACACGAACCCGACCGTCCCAACGTTCGGGCAGAACACCGCCTGGCAGGCTCCGCGTGTCGTGAGGGTGGGGGCGCGCATCGGCTTCTGAAGGGGCCTGCCCGCGGCACACCGGGGGCGGCTGACCTGCCTTTCGCCGTCCCGTCGGCGACCCGCAGACGGAGATGCCGATGCCCGCGCGGTCGCGTCTCTCTCGCTGCCCCGCGGACCGTCTCCGGGCGAGCGTCTCCCGTAGAGCGCTTTCGAGCACGGCCGTCACGTCCACATCCTCTGCGGCGACCGCGGGAAGGCGCTCGACCTGCTGGAGCCCCTCCTGAGGGCGCCCGACCACCTGATCCCCGGCGGGCTCCGGATCGATCCGAGCTTCGACCCGCTCCGCGGCAATCCCCGGTTCGACAAGCTGGCCCGCGGAACGTACCCGTCCCCGCCGACCATCCGGCAGCCCGCCGTCGCCTTACGCCCTCCGACCCCCCACCGCGAGCGCGATGCCGCCCAGGATCGCGAAGGCCGCGAGGACGAGACGGAGCGAGACGGCCTCTCCGAGGAAGGCGACGGCGCCCAGGGCCGCGAGCGGCGGGACCGCGAGCTGCACGAGCGCCGCCTGCGTCGCCCGGAGCCTCGGGAGCGCCGCGTACCAGAGCGCGTAGCCGAGGCCCGAGGCGACCGCTCCGGACGCGGCCGCGAGGACGAGACCGGCGGCGGTGATTCGA
>CAZNSS010000046.1:0-12943 GCA_964575465.1 uncultured Holophagales bacterium
GGGCACGGGGCCGAGGCGACTCTCGACCTCCGCGGCCGCGGCCGCGTCACCCTCCTCGGCTCGTACCACGTGAGCCGGCAGAACACGAACACCGGGCGGCTGACGCCGGCGATGTTCGCCGCGGTCCTGGCGCGGGCACGACGGCTCCTCGACGCCCCGGATCGCGCCTGATCCAGTGACGTCGTCTCAGGATCGGGCGCGCACTCACCCTACCTTGCGAGCCGCTCCGGAGATCATCAAACTGTAGGGGCGCAACGACGCGCGACGGCTACGGGGACGGTGGAGACATCCGCCCGTCGGTCCTCTCGCCGGACATCTCCGGTGCCAGCCGGCGAGGAAACGGCAGGGCCAGACCGAGAGGCCTCGGGAGGCTCGTATGGTCCGTTCCCGACACGCCCCCTCCGCGCTCCTCCTGGCGGCGTCCGGCCTCCTCGCGACCGGTCTCTCGCTGCCCGCGCACGCCCAGTCGATCCTGACCGTAGCGGGCGGCGGTACGGACGACGGCCGGCTCGCGACGGAGGTGAGGCTGAGCTCGCCCTTCGGATTGGTCCGCATGCCGGACGGGGCGCTGCTGGTTTCCGAGAGCGCCGCGCACCGCGTCCGACGCGTGGACCCGGCGAGCGGCCGGATCTCGACCTTCGCCGGGAACGGGATCGGGACCTTCTCCGGCGACGGCGGTCCGGCCGCGGCGGCGAGCTTCTACGGCCCTGCCGCTCTCCTCCTCCACGAGGGAGGGCTCCTCGTCGCCGACGCCCAGAACGCCCGCGTCCGCCACGTCGACCTCTCGTCGCTCGAGGTCTCGACCTGGGCGGGCGGGGGAGACTCCGTCGGGGACGGCGGTCCCGCCCGGAAGGCGCGCTTCAGCTGTCCCGTCGGGCTGGCACGGGCGGCCGGGGGCATCCTCGTCGCCGATGCGTGCGCGTTCCGCATCCGGCGGATCGACACGGTGACGGGGATCGTCTCGACCGTCGCCGGGACCGGCGAATACGGCTTCTCGGGTGACGGCGGCGCGGCGACGTCCGCCCGCCTCGGGAACCCGCGCGGAATCGCGGTCGACCGGGCAGGGAACGTCCTCATCGTCGACACGCTGGCACTGCGGGTGCGGCGGGTAAGCGCGGCGACCGGGGTCATCGAGACGATCGCCGGAGACGGGAGCCAGGCGTATCGCGAAGGGGCACTCGCGCTCGAGACGGGGTTCCTGCAGCCCTACTCGATCACGGAGGACGCGGAGGGGAGCCTCTTCGTCGGCGACACGGGGCGGGTCGTGCGCATCTCGGCGTCCACGGGCCGGGTCTCGACGGTGGCCACCGTCGGCCGCGCCGACGGCCTCCAGCCCGACGGGGGGCAGCTCCTCGTCGCCGACGGCCTCTCCGCCTCGTCGGAGGTCTTCCGCCTCGACCCGGCCACGGGGGCCCGGCTCCGGCTCGCGGGCGGGGGGACGGCGGGCCTCGGCGACGGGGGCCCGGCGACCGCGGCGGTTCTCGCATTCCCGTACGACGTGGCGTCGACGCCCGACGGCAGCGTCGTCTTCCCCGAGGTGGACGGCTGCCGAGTCCGGAAGTTCCGCCCCGGGGCAACCATCGCGACGATCGCCGGGACGGGCTCGTTCGAGGGTCCGAGGTACGGTGTTCCGGCGACGGCGGCCGCGCTCGTCCAGCCCCTGACCGTCGCGGTGGACGCCGCCGGGAACGTCTTCGTCGGTTCCGTCGAGGGCGTCGTCCGCATCGACGCCGCGACGGGCCTGCTGACCCGTTTCGCCGGAGGAGGGGAGTCGCGTGCGGGCGACGGCGGCCCCGCCACGGCGGTGTCCCTCAGCGCTCCCCGGAAGATCGCAGTCGACGGCCGCGGAGGGCTCCTCATCTCGGAGTTCGGCGCGAACCGCGTGCGACGCGTCGACCTTTCGACAGGGACCATCTCGACCGTCGCCGGAACCGGCGTCGCGGGCTTCTCGGGAGACGGCGGGCCCGCCACGGCGGCCCGGCTGAACGGGCCGGCGGGCCTCGACGCCGACGCGAGCGGCAACATCTACCTGGTGGACTCTTCGAACGCCCGGATCCGGAAGATCGCCTTCGCCGACGGGAAGATCTCGACCGTCGCGGGCGGCGGCACCTCCTACCCGACCGTACCGGTGAACGCTCTCGACGCCCAGCTCCCGGGCATCTGGAGCCTCGCGTCGGACGGGACGGGCCGCCTCGTCTTCGACCTCGGGGCAGGGCTCGCCCGCTTCGAACCCGCGACGGGGCTCGTCTCGCCCGTCGGTCCCATCCAGGCGTCTCGCGGCATGAGCGGGGACGGCGGTCCGCTTCGCGAGGCGACGTTCGACTCCGTCCGGGGGCTCCGGTTCGACGCCGCGGGGAACCTCTTCGTCGCCGACGGCGGGAGCAACCGGATTCGCGCCGCCAACGCGTGCGTGACCGTGAGCGCCCCCTCGCTCGCCTCGCCGGCAGACGGCGCGTCGGGCACCTCGACGGGGCCGACGCTGTCGTGGGAAAGCGTCGGCGGCGCCTTCCGCTACGACGTTCTCCTCGGGACGACGGACCCGCCGACGGCCGTCGTCTCGTCGGACCTCGAGGCGACGTCGTTCACGCCGCTCAACCTGGGGCCGGGCAGGCGCCACTACTGGCGGGTCGTCGCGAAGGGAGACCCGTTCTGCATCCCGGCGTCGAGCGCGGCGTCGGAGGTTCGGTCGTTCACCACCGCCGGCGGATGCGTGCCGCCCCCGGCCCCCGTCCTCTCCTCGCCGGCGAATGGCGCCACCGTTCCCGCGGCCGCCGCCAGCCTGGAGTGGGCTCCCTCTCCGGGCGCCGGGACGTACGACGTCTACTTCGGCTCCAGCACCCCTCCCCCGCTCGTCGCGTCCGGCCGGACGTCGACGAGCTTCGTTCCCTCCGGCCTCGTCGGAAGCGCGCTCTACTCCTGGTCGGTCGTCGCGCACGCCTCGTGCGACCCCGCGAAGACCGCGTCTTCCGTCGTCCGCACCTTCCTGGTCGACGGTGTGGGCTGTCCGCCTCCCGGGCCGTTCTCCCTGGCCTCTCCTTCCGACGGCGCCACCGGCGTCGCTCCCGACGTCACTCTCTCGTGGTTCACGTCGCCCGGCGCCACGAGCTACGACCTGTACCTCGGCCCGTCCACGTCGCCGCCGCTCCACCTCCCGGGACTCTCCTCGACCTCGCTCTCGCTGCGGGGACTCGCCTCCGGCGCGACCTATCGCTGGAAGGTCGTGGCGCGCGCCTCGTGCGCCCCGGGCGAGGAGAGGTCGTCGGCCGTCCGGACCTTCACCACCCGCGGTACGTGCACGGCCCCGGGGCCGACCTCCTTCGGCTTCATCCCTCCCGGAAACGTCGGCGCCGGCCAGACCTACGTCGTCGCCTGGAAGGCCGCGAGCGACCTCGACGCGGGGGGCGGCTATGCCGTCGAGCGGTCGCCCTCGCCGGGCTTCTCCCCGGTCCTCGACACCGTGACGACGACGTCGCTCTTCGCCTCCTTCGTCGCACCCGCGGCCGGGCCGCTCTACCACCGCGTCCGCGCGATCCCCTCCTGCGATCCGGCGAACGCCGGTCCCTGGTCGCCCACCGGTCTCGTCACGGTCGTCTCCGCCAGGCCGAACGTCGTCTTCAGCCGCGCGCCGGAGGCGGTCGTCCTCGGCCTCGGCGAGCGCCTCGAGGTGAGGCGGACGGCTTTCGCCCTCGAGAACCTCACCTCCTCGCCTCTCCAGGTCATCGTCTCGCGGCAGGAGCTCTCGAGCGTCCCGTTCTTCACGGTCGTCGACCCCGCCGGCGGCGACGCGGCCTTCGTGACTCTCGAACCACGCGTGCCGAAGTCACTCGAAGTCCGCTATTCCGGGCCCCCGGTCGACGTGGCCGGCAGCTACCAGGGGCTGATCGTCGTCGCGTCGACCGGGGCGGGCCTGGCGGTGACGCCCTACGCCTTCGTCAGCCTGAAGGTCGGCTCCTCACCCGACGCCGTACCGCAGTTCCGCGTGAACGGAATCGCCACCGAGTACGCGGCCTTCCCGGGCGCGACCGGAGACGACTCGACCCGCGCACCCCTCTTCGTCGACGTCTTCAATCCCGGCCCCGCTCCTCTCGAGGTCGCCGCCGAGGTCGGCCCCGAGGTCTGGCTTTCCCTCGAGCCCGGCTGGAACGCGACGCCGATTCCGCCCGGCGGCTCGCGCACGATCCCCCTGTCCACGCGCCGGATTCGAGCCCCGAACGGCTCGGCCCTTCCCCGCTACACCTACCTGACGCTTCGGACGAAAGGGGGAACGACGTCACGCCTCCTCGTCCAGGACAACGATTCCCCACCCCTTTCCGTCGGTCGCGGTGCCACCGCCGTGCGGCCCGAGGCCTCCTTCCTCGTCCCTTCCGTGGCGCACGTGTCCTCCGCCCTCGGCAACACCTTCGTCTCCAGCCTCTCGCTCTCCAACTCCGGCACCGAGGCCGTCCAGGCCGAGCTCGTCTTCACGCCCGCCTCCTCCGGCTCCTCGCTCGTCGACGGCTTCGGCGCCGCCACGCAGCGCGTGACCGTCGTCGTCCCTCCCAACGACCTGGTCCGCCTCTCCGACCCGCTCGTCCTCCTCTTCGGCCTGACGCCGCCCGTCTCCGGGACGCTCGAGGTGCGCACGGCCGCCGAGCGCTCCGGCTTCCTCTCCGTCGCCTCCGCGGTCGACGCCCCCGCCAGGGGCGGCGGGACGTTCGGCTTCCGCCTCCCCGTGTTCCGCGGCGGCGAGGGGATCCGCGCCGGCTCCTCGGCTGCCATCGTGGCCGTCGCCTCGGACGCCGCCGAGCGGACGAACCTCATCCTCGCCGAGACGACCGGCGTCGACGCCGCCGTCGCGAAGGTCTCCCTCGTCGGCAGCGACGGCACGCTCGTCGGGTCCGAGACGCTGACGGTTCCCCGCTGGGGTCAGCAACAGCTTTCGGGCATCGTCCCCCGGCTCGGCGGGGCCGCCGGATCGCGGGCCGGAAGGCTCGAGCTTTCCGTCCTCGCCGGCGGCGGAACGCTCGCGGCCGTCACGACCGTCGTCGACAACTTCAACGACGACGCCGCGGCCTTCGCCGCGCGCGCCCTCGATCCCTCCGCGGCGTCCTCCCGCACCCTCCGCCCCACCTGGGCCCGCGCCTCCGGCACCGTGAAGTCCCTGGTCCCCGCGCTCGTCAACGGCTACCAGACCTTCCCCTGGGCCGCCGACCCCTTCACCTTCCGCTCCGTCATGGGCTTCACGAGCCTCTCCACCGCCGACGCCCTCTTCCGCCTCACCTACTACGACCTCGCCTCCGGCGCCACGATCGCCCGCGAGGTGCGGGTGCCCGGACGGAAGACCGTCGAGTTCACGAACGTCCTCGAGCAGCTCTTCGGCATCGGCCCCGGCGCCAGGTCCCAGGGGCCTCTCTTCGTCGAGTCCGACCCCAGCGGCCTCCTCTGGTGCCGCGTCGCCTCCTCCCTCGTCGCCGGGACCATCGGCGACTCCTTCCCCGTCGTTCCGATCCCCTCCGAGTCCCTCACCGGCGCCGGCGTCTCCCGCGTCCTGGCGCTCGACGGCCTCGAGCAGTCCGTAGACCGCTCCCGCGGCACCCGCTCCAACCTCCTCCTCAACGAGGTCGCCGGGAGTCCCTCCACCGTCCTCGTCTCGCTCTACGAGGCCGGCAACCGCTCCACTCCCGTCGCCGAGCGCACCCTCTCCCTCGCCCCCCTCGAGAAGCTCCAGCTCTCCACCGTCTTCGCCGACCTCGGCCTCGACCAGGAGTTGCGCCGCAAGGACCGCACCAACGTCCTCTGCACCGTCCGCGCCCTCTCCGGCGAGGGCCTCGTCTCCGCCGTCGTGACGACCATCGACAACAGGACCGGCGACACCCGCAACATCCCCCTCGCCCCGTCCGGGGCCGGCGCGGGGGGCATCACCGTCGGCTTCTGAGCCCGGTCTTTCGGCGAAGGGACCTCGCTCCGTCCGGAACCCCCGCGCGGGGCCGGCCGTAGACGGTGCATGCGCTTCGCTGCCGGTACCGTCGCCCTCCTGCTCGCTCTCCCCGCCGCCGGCGCCTCGCCGGTCCACGACCGGGCCTTCTGGACCGGCCTCGCCGCGAAGGACTTCGCCATTCCGGAGGGGGAGTCGACGGGCGCTCTCGCCCTCGAGGCTGCGGGCCTTCTCTCCTCCCCCGACCCGGCGCTCCGGGACGGCGTCGGCTACGAGGCGCTCGCGCGGTGGGTCTACCGGGACGGGCTCGTCCCCCCGGCGGATCTCGAGCGCCTCCGCCTCCGGCTCCAGGACGGGCTCAAGGTCGGACTCGGCGAGATCGGACGGGACTCGGCGTACGGGCGTTCGTTCTCCGCCATCGGCCTCGCGATCCTCGCTGCGACCGACCTGAAAAAGCCGTGGATGACGCCGGAGGCGTTCGACGACCTCCTCGCGGCCTCGACCGCCTACCTCGGCGCCGAGAAGGACCTGCGCGGTTTCGTCCCCGGCTCCGGCTGGGTCCACGCGACGGCGCACACGGCCGACGTCCTGAAATTCCTCGCCCGGAATCCCCGCCTCACTCCCGCCGGCCAGGCGCGGATCGTGGAAGCGATCTCGGGGCGCCTCCGGACGGCGGGCGTGGTCTTCGCCTGGGGCGAGGACGAGCGGCTCGCGCTCGCCCTCTTCTCGCTGGCGCGACGGAAGGACTTCGACCCGAAACCGTTCGACGCCTGGCTCGCGGCGCTCTCGGCCGAGAACGCGACGCTCTGGAAGAACGGCCCCGCCATCGACCCGGCGGCGTTCGTCCCGGTCCGGGCCCAGAAGCAGGTCCTCGTCCACCTCGCGGCGCTTCTCGCCCGCGAGGAGGCGCCGCCCGAGGCGCTGCGGAAAACGCTGAACGAAGCGCTCGGGAAGCTCGCGGGCTGAGGCCCCGCGCTTCGCCGGTCCCGGCCCCTCAGTCCGCCCCGGCCTCGGCCGTCGCGCGCCGCTGGTCGCGAAGCTGGACGAAGCTGGAGACGACGAGCGCCTCGCCGATGTCCTCGGCGCTGACGAGGCCGAGGAACTGCTCGCCGCTGTTCACGGCGACGATCCGCTCCCCCTTCTCGCCCATCAGCCGGCGGACCTCGTCGAGCCCCTGCGACGACTGCACCGTGAGGACGTCCCTTCGCATGATCCCCGCGACGTAGAGGTCGGTCACCTCGGTCGCGAGCGCCTTCAGGACGTCGTCGCGCGTGACGACGCCGAGGAACCCGCTTCCCTGCATGACGGCGAAGTCGGGCTGGTAGCTCGTCAGGATGTAGTCGACGACCTTGCTGACGTGGTCTCCCGGGGAGAGCGTGAGGGCGTGCCGGTTGTAGGCGTCGCCGACGCGCAGCGTCGTCAGGACGGCCCGCGCCTGCTCCTCGGCCCGCTCCTGCCCCGCCCCCATGAAGACGAAGAAGGCGACGACGACGAGGAGGATGTTCCCGCTGAGGACGCCGAAGAGGCCGAAGGCGAAGGCGATGGCCTGTCCGACGCCGGTCGCGATCCGGGTGGCGCGGGAGAAGCCCATCTTCAGGGCGAGGGCGGCGCGGAGGATCCTCCCGCCGTCCATCGGGAAGGCGGGAATGAGGTTGAAAAGGGCGAGGGCGACGTTCGCAGTGAAGAGCCAGGCCCAGAGCGTCGCGAGCGTGGGGGGGCCTTCGGTCGACTGAAAGAGCAGCCGGCCCTCGAGCGCGCCGAAGCTGACGGCGAGACCTCCGGCGAAGAAGAGGAGGATCGCTATTGCGACGTTCACGAGCGGCCCGGCCGCCGCGATGAGGAGCTCGTGGAGAGGCTTCTCGGGGTTCTTCTCGAGACGCGCCACGCCTCCGATCGGAAGGAGGACGATCTCCCGGACCGTGAGGCCGAACTTCTGCGCGACGAGGCTGTGCCCCAGCTCGTGCAGGACGACGCAGGTGAAGAGAAGGATCATCAGGCCCATGCCGAAGACGGCCCCCGGAAGGGAGGACTCCCCCTCGAAGCCGTTCGGGAAGCCCCAGCGGAACGCACCGTAGGCGAGGATGAGCGCAAAGGTCGCGTGGACCTTGATGTCGATGCCCGAGATCCGGGCGATGGGGTACGACCACTTCATGACGATCTCCCGGCGGAACGGAACGAACCCGACCGCTGCTTAGTTTCCGACGGCCGGCCCCGGCGGGATTTCCGGCGCGAAGGCGGGTGCCCCCGGCCGGGGCCGCTTCTTCCAGGCGGCGTAGGGACGCGCGAGGGTCCGGAGGGCCTTGAGCTTCCACTCGTACGGGTCGAGCCAGCTCCGCTCCTCCTGGAGCTCCCGCCCCTCCTCGGGCTGGACGACGAGGGAGACCTTGATGTTCGGGAGGATGCCGACGGCGAGCCCCGCCCGCCGGGCCGCGGTGTACTGGTAGGCCATCACCTCCCGCATTTCGCCCGGGTCGGGTGACGGGAGATGGGCGAGGCTGCTCCCGGCGAGGGGCCGGAAGATGCAGACGGTGGGGAACGCCCCCGTCCCGACGATCCGGTCGATCGCCCTCTTCGTCGACTCGACCGGCTCGAGCCCCGCGATGATCTCGCCCGAGACGCGCCCGCGGCCGAGCTTCTTCGCGGTGTACTCCATCGCCTCGAAGAAGGCGTCCTGGCCCACCGTCGTCGCCTTCCCGGGGCAGACCTCCTCGAACCACGTCTTGTCGAGGAGCTCGACGCAGAAGGAGAAGTGATCGCACCCGAGCTCGATGAGCTCGTCGTACTCGTCCCAGCAGCCGCGGAGGACGGGGACGGCCTGGACGCCGATGAACCCTCCGACGTTCCGGCGGATCGCCGAGACGAAGGGGCGCGCCTGCATCAGGCCGTGCATCGGCCGCTTCTTCGGGTCGTCCTCGTAGTGGTAGCCCGTGTTGAAGTGCGTGAAGGTGACACCCGACTCCTCGCGGGCGGTCTTCGCCACCTCGACGACGTCCTCGACCTTCTTGGCGAGCTCCTCGTTCGTCCCGACGTTCACGCCGGTCGTGCAGAACTGGCAGTTCGCGGCCGAGGGGGTGTTGTACCAGTACATGCAGGTCTCGGCGAAGTAGACGCCGAGGTACGTCCCCTGCAGGACGCCGACGCGGGTCATCGGGACGCCCCGCTTCGTCGACCGGGCGTACCAGCCGGGCGGGTCGGGGAGGCGGACCGGGTAGACGACGTCGGGGAGGCGGGCGTCGCGGACCGCGAACGACTCCCCCTCCCGGGAGAGCGTGAGGGGCGACTCGGCGACGAAGGGCTCGTCGAGCGGGACGTTCACCCAGATCCCCTGGCGCGGGGCGGGGATGACGAGCTCGAGGCCGGAGCCGAGGCCGGCGCGGGTGCGGGCGACCCGGCGGGCGTTCACGCCGGCGCGGGCGGAATCGTCGACGTGGAGCCCCCGGCAGAAGAGCTCGACCTCGAGCTCGACGGGGTTCCAGGGCTTTTCGAGGCGTGGTGTGGCCATCGGGGGGATTGTCGCAGGGTCGGCTGGGGGGGAGATATCGTTCCGGAGCATGAGCGAGGCCCGCCTCCCCGAGTCCGACCGCCGTCCCCTCGGCCGGCTCCACGTTCGCGTCTCTCCCGTCGGTTTCGGGTGCTACCGGGTGGACGACCGCGTGGAGCGGCACCGGGAAGCGCTCCGGCTCGCGCTCCTCTCCGGCGTGAACCTGGTCGACACCTCGACGAACTACGGCGACGGGCACAGCGAGCGGCTCGTCGGGAGAGTCCTGAAGGACCTCGCCGCCTCCGGTGACGTGAGCCGGGACGACGTGGTCGTCGTCACGAAGGCGGGCTACGTGCAGGGAGGGAACCTCCGCGAGGCGCTCGACCGCCGGAAGATCGGCGACCCCTGGCCGGAGATGACGGAGTACTCGCGCGACTGCTGGCACTGCATCTCGCCCGACTTCCTGAAGGACCAGCTCTCCGCCTCGCTCGACCGGCTCGCGATGCCGCGGGTCGACCTTCTCCTCCTCCACAACCCCGAGTACTTCCTGGCGGACGCCGGGCACCGGAACATGCCGCTCGCGGAGGCGCGGGACACCTTCTACGACCGGGTCGGGCGCGCCTTCGGGCACCTCGAGAGGGAGGTCGCCGCGGGCCGGATCGGGGCCTACGGGATCTCCTCGAACACGCTCGTCGTCCCGCACGAGGGGGCCGACGCCGTCGACCTCCTCCGCGTCCTCGAGCGGGCCGGGCCCGGGTTCGCGGCGATCCAGCTCCCGATGAACCCGGTGGAGCTGGGCGCCCGCGAGCCGATCCACACGGTCGACGGGCGGAGCGTCCTCGACGTGGCGCGGGAGGCGGAGCTCGCCGTCCTCGTGAACCGTCCCCTGAACGGCTTCCGTCTGGGGCGCCTGCATCGTTTCGCGGCCGTCGCGGCGCCGTTCCCGCTCGTTCCTTCGCCCTCAGCGGGCGCGCTCGACCGGCTCCGGGCGGCGGAAGAGGAGTTCGCGCAGGCCTTCGCGCCCCGCCTCTCCGTGGAGGACGGCGTGGCGCCGCCGGAAGAGCTGATCGCGATCTCGCCGCTCCTGACCGAGTTCGAGAAGCGCGGCCTCGACCTCTCGACGTTCCGGGAGGTGTGGGACGACATCGTCGAGCCGCGGCGGACCGAGCTCATCGCCGAGCTGCGCGAGGTCTTCGCCCGCGACGCCGCCTTCCGCCGCTGGGCCGACGACTGGGACCTCGCCCTCCTCGAGGCGGCCTCGCGGCTGGTGGAGCGGCTGCTGCCGAAGGAAGAGGCCCGGGCGGCCGAGCTCTCGCGGATCGTCACGCGGGACCTCCACGAGTCTCTCGAGGGAACCCTCTCGCAGCGCACGCTCAAGGGGCTCGTCGACGTCGCCGGGGTGACGTGCGTGCTCCTCGGGATGCGCCGTCCCGAGTACGTGCGCGACGCCGTGGGGGCATTCGGGGGATAGCGGCCGGTCAGACCGGTGCCGACACGGCCCGGCTCCCGTCGTGCCACAGGGAGACCCGGGAGGCGAGGGCGAAGTAGTCCCTGCCGGCGGACTCCTCGTGGCTGAAGCGGTCGCGGTACCAGAGGTCGAAATGCCCGGTCGCGTCCGCGAACCCGATCTCGAATGCGATCACTCCCTGGAAGCCCTGGATGCGGGCGCGATCGAAGGCCTCGCCCCCCCTCTTCCGGAAGTCGATGGTCGGCGCCCCGAAGCGGCTCTCCATCCAGCTCCGGAAGTTCGCGACGCGGATGATGTAGTAGCGCCTGTTCCCGCCGCGCCGGTTCGTGATGCGCTGCCAGAACTGGGGGACCGGGGTCCCCGCGGCATTCATCGCGTGGCTCATCCGGATCGTGCAGGTGTTCGTGATGTCCGGGTCCCGCACCTCGCCGCCGATGAGCTTCCGGACGGCCTGCGGGGTCGGGAAGAGCCAGTAGTTCGGATAGGCTGTCGAAAGCAGGCCGAACGGCGGAAGGGCCATGAACCACCTCTTCTTGACGGACCGGCAAGCGAGATTATGTCTCGTTTGCCCTCCCCGTCACCGCTCCCCGGCGCTGCAGGGCCCACGGCATCACGAAGGGAGGCCCCTATGCGGGTATTCCGATCCGAGGTGGCCGCCGTTTTCGCCGTCTTCGCGGCCGTCGGCTGCTCCAGCGCCCCGCCGAGAACGCCCCCCGAGGCGCTCCGCAGGGAGGTCACCGAGACGGAACGGGCGTTCGCGAAGACGATGGCGGACCGCGACCACGCCGCGTTCGCGTCGTTCCTCGCCCGCGAGACGGTCTTCTTCTCGGGGGAGAAACCGCTCCGCGGCGCGGAGGCGGTAGCGGCGTGGTGGAAGAAGTTCTACGAGGGGACCGCGGCGCCTTTCTCCTGGGAGCCGGCGCAGGTCGAGGTACTCGCGTCGGGAACGCTCGCGCTCAGCACCGGCCCCGTGCACGACCCGGCCGGGAACCTCGTCGGGACGTTCACCTCCATCTGGCGGCGCGAGGGCCCCGGGCGGTGGCGGATCGTCTTCGACAAGGGGAACCCGGCCTGCCCGAAGGCGCCCTGACCGGCCGGGACGAGGGCCGGAGAGTGGGTGCGCCATTCGACCCCCGCTGGAGCCGGGCACGTCGCCGTCGGCCTTCCGGCTTTCTCGCCGGCGACGGTCCACCGGGACGCGCGAGGGAGGCGCGACCGCCGGTGCACCTGGCCGGGCTCCTCGCCCTCGCCCCGCTCCTCGCCGCTCCGGTCGCGGCGCAGCCCTCGGGGGACGTCGTCGCCCGCGTCCTCGAGGGGGCCGAGCGCCAGGTCGGGGTCACGGTCGTCTACGACGGCAGCTACCGGCGTCTCCGGTACCCGGGGGGCGACGTCCCGCCCGAGCGGGGGGTCTGCACCGACGTCGTCGTGCGGGCCTACCGGAACGCCGGGATCGACCTGCAGCGCCTGGTCCACGAGGACATGACGCGGGCATTCGCGGCCTACCCCGGGTCGTGGGGGACGCGCCGGCCCGACACGAACATCGACCACCGCCGGGTGCCGAACCTCGCGACGTTCTTCGCCCGGAACGGCACGGTCCTGCCGGCGTCCCGCGAGACGGCCGACTACCGCCCCGGCGACGTCGTCACGTGGCGTCTCGCGAGCGGCCTGCCGCACGTCGGCATCGTCTCCGCCCGCATCGCGGGGGGCCGACGCCTCGTGATCCACAACATCGGCGCCGGGACGGTCTTCGAGGACGTCCTCTTCGCGAATCCCGTCACCGGGCACTACCGGTACCCGCGGGGCACGCCCGGCGGCTAGCGGGTCCGGACCCCGTCCCGCACGAACCCGTCGACGGCGAGGCCCTTCTCCGTCCGCCGGAGCAGGACGAGGTCGACCGTGCTCCACGGGGTGATGGCGAATCCCGCGGCCCACGCGCTGGTCTCGCGGGCGAGGGCGTCGTCGTCGAGGAGGAGGACGCCGTCCCTCGCGAGGCCGCGCGCGGCGAAGCCGGCGACCGTGCTCTGCCAGGCGGCGGGGCCGCCGGGGGGAGCGGGAGCGACGACGAGGGCCGTGGCGTCGA
>CAZNSS010000047.1:0-12847 GCA_964575465.1 uncultured Holophagales bacterium
GGATCTCGAGGCCCTTGATCGGGAGCTTCTCGAGGAGGGACGCCTTCAGGGCGTCGATTCGCTCGATGGCCTCCGTGAGGCTCTTCGCGTCGAGCTCGGCCTTCTCGGCGTCTCGCTCGGCCGCCGCGAGGATCTCCCGCGTCTTCTCGGCGCGGGCGTGCTCCTCCGCGGCCGCCTCGGCGCGCGTGATGATCGCGTCCTGCTCGGCGATCGCGCCCCCGAGGGCCGAGCCGATCGATTCCAGCGTCTCGCGTTCCTCACGCTCAGCCTCGACGCAGGCGGCCAGCTCCTCGATGGCCTTCGCCTCCGCCTGCTCGCGCGCCCGCTCCTTCACGCGGTCGAGGGCGGAATCGCGCTCCTGCTCGATCTTCCGGATGCGCTCCTGGGCGTCTTCTCGGATCCCGTCGAGCTCCGCCTGGGCGTTCCCCTTGATCGCCTCGACGGCCTTCTCCCGGGCCGCCGCGGCGTCCTTCTCGACCGTCTTCCGCTTCGCCGCGGCGTCCTTCTCCGCGGTGCTCTTCTTCTCGGCGAGCTCGGCCCGGACGGCGCGGAGCTCGACGAGGTCCTCGGCCGCCGTCTCGCCCCCCGGCGGGAGCGTCTCCCGGAGCTGCCCCGCCGTCGCACGCTTGTCCTTCGCCGTCCGGTTGACCCCCGTCCGCTCTTCGTAGAGGGCCCTCCGGACCGCCTCGAGGCGGTCGAGGCCCGAGGCCCCGGCCGGGAGCTTCCCGACCGCCACGGGCCGGCCCGCGGCCTCGCGGATCGCCGGCTCCGGGACGTCGAGCGCCATGATGTCGGCGAGGTACTCGGCGCGCTTCGTGGCCGGGCAGTTGATCAGCGCCATCGGATCGACGCCGAGGGAGTCGACGAGCGAGTCGACGAGGGCCTGACCCTTCGACACGCGGCCGGCCCCCGGGAGGGAGACCTTCAAGGGCGAGGCGTCCCTCCCGATCGTCTTCACGATCTCGGTCCCGTCCTCGAGGACGAGGCGGACGCTCCCCTTCTCGGCGCCGGCGCGGAGGAGGCTCGGATCGTGGCCTCCGCGGAGAGCCGAACGGACCGCTTCGAGGGTAGAGGTCTTCCCCGATCCGTTCCGCCCCTCGACGAGCGTGAGAACGCCGGGCTCAAAGGCCAGGCGCTCGATTCCCATGACCTGCTCGATCTCAATCTTCGTGACCTTCACGCTGCTACCTCCTGCCCGTCGATGACGAGGCTGAATTCGGGGTCGTCCGGAGCCGCGAGCGGGAGCGGGGACTCGGAGTAGGCCGGCCAGTAGCCGGACCTCTCGCAGACGAGCACGCGCTCGAACCAGAGCCGCCAGAGCTTCCGGCCAATCTCGACGGTCTGCGGGTCGATCTCGTAGACGGTCGGTGCGTAGGGCGGCTTCACCTCGACGGCGATGACGAAGTGATGGAGCGGGTCCGCGATACCGGCGGCGCGGGATCCGTCTCCGTACCAGGCGAGCTGAGCGTGGTAGCCCATCCGGAGCGCCTGGCGGGTGAACAAGTCCGGACCCGCGGCCGTCGTCGTCTTCAGGTCGGCGACGAGGCGACGAGGAGGGTTCAGGATGTCCAGACGACCCCTGCACGCGCGGCCCGCGACAGTCCAGCTCACGGTCTGCTCGAGGGAGCTCCCCTCGAGGATGTCGGCCGCGAGCGGGTTGGCAAGCACCGCGGCTGCGACGGACTGGGCCCGCTCGTACTCCTCGGCGGTCAGGATCTCGTCCCGAACGTGCTCGGCGTAGAAGGCGTCCCACGCCTTGCCACGCTTAATTCCGCCGTCCCAGATGACGGGCTCTGGGCCACCGAGGACGAGGGTGTGTACCGCCCGGCCGAAGCGCATGGCCGGGGTGTCCTCGCGCTCTTCGGTTACGGCCTGGAGGTAATGAGCGGGCGACGTTGCCATCGCCTTAAGGCGGGAGAAGCGGATCGGTTCCATGGTCAGCCCTCGGCGCCGGGCTCGCGCCCGACGGGCGGTTCCTGCTCCGAAGCGGCGGGACGGGAGGGCCGCGGGATGGACGGGCGGATCCGAATGCAGTCGACGGTCTCGGAACCGAACTGCGTGGTCGTCGGGAAGAGCGTGATCGACCTGCCGACCCACTTGTCCGTGTCGTTCCCGTAGAGGGCGGCGATGGTCTTCGCGTTCGTCTTGCAGAGGGCGAGGCCCTTTTCCTTGCCCTCGAAGTAGACGACGGGCTTCTTCGTCTTCCGGCCACCGGACCCGGTCAGCGTGCCAGCCTCGACGCGGGCGATACGAGCGGTGACGTCCCGGCCACCAAGGTCGAAGGCGTAGATGTAGTCGCGGTCGTACATCGAGCGGAAATCAGCCATGGAGGCTCCTACGCGGCCTTCGGGCCGCTGTCGTTCGTGGAGGGAAAGCGGATGGGCTCGCCGCACGGCGCGCGGAACGTCTCCGGCAGCGGCCCGGGAGAGTCGTCGAGGAGAGAGGAGGAGTCCGCGCAGGGCGCGCCCGGGAAGAGCACCTTCGTCAGGTCCTGGCCGGGCGTCGGAGTCCAGAGGAGCGGCGACTCGGTTTTGCGGGGCCGGTACGTCTCGACGAGGTGGGCCGCCGCCAGCGTTTTGGCCGCGCACTTCCGCTCAGCCCGTTCCCAGGCCGCGGCGCAAAGCGAGAGCAGGAAGAGGATCGCCGTGCCGACGAAGAGGAAGCCGACGGTATCGGACCGGAGGAGGGCGACGCCTGCGTTCACGAGCCAGTCCCAGAACTCGGGCGTGAGCGAGATCCGTGCGGCCTTCACGATGAGCGCGAGGCCGCTGACGATCGTGCCGAAGAGGAGAAAGCCCTTCGTCTTCACGACGCCTTCCTCCGCATCGGTGCGCAATCGAGGCAGAGGCCGTCGATCGTCTCGAAACGTGGGACCGAGGCCCCGCACTGGGGGTTCTGGCAGGTGACGACCGGGAAAGTGAGAGGCCCACCGCTCGGTTTCCCGGCCTCCGGGATGGGCGCCTTCACGGCGATGGGCTTGCCCACGCTCTCACGGTTCTGGCCGACACCGAGGCGGTGCTCCTCGCAGTGAACGATCTCGGGTCGAACGGCCTCGAACATCGTCGAGCAGCCCTTCGCGGCACAGGCGCGGACGGTGGCGGTCGAGACCTTGACGGGGCGGGACTTCGCCGCCGCCTTCGCGTCCGCGCCCCTCGCATGCATCCCCACCGGCTTTGGCCGGCAGGCCTTGCAGTAGACGGCGGCGCAGTCGGTGCGGTCGACAATCGGGAACGGGCGCTTGCACTTCTTGCAGGGCTTCGAGCGTCCGGTCGGCTTCATCCGCCCCTGGGGGTGGCCAGCCGACGTCGCCGTCACGGTTGGGGCCTTCACGGTCACAGGCCCGACCGAGAGCGGCGTGCAGACGGAGAACTCGGGGGCTGTCGCGGCCTTGATCCCCATGAGCCTCGCAAGGTCCGCCGCGTCCTGGGCGGTCTCGCACTCGAAGCGGGGCGGCTCGAGAAGGAGCCGGATCACCGAAGCCTCCGGAAGGCGGCGACGACGAGTAGGACGGTGAGCAGGACGCCAGCCCAGGCGGTCAGCGTCGGGACCGCAGCCGGGGCTGCCGTCGCGTTCGGGCAGACGACCTGCCAGGTGGACGTGTTCGGGACGGCGAGGAGGCAACAGCTGGCGATCTCGCCCGAGGGAGGACAGGGCTGGATTTCTTTCACGCGGCCTCCGAGCCGGGACCGAAACGCTCGTCGAGCTCGAGCTTCGCGTTGAACGACTCGGCGAACTGGACGGCTCGCTGTGCGTCGCGGAAGTGGAGCGCGGGCTTCGGGAGGCCGATGGCGTCGTGGACGACGACGAGTAGGTGAGGCGCCTCTTCGTGAGGGACGGCGTACCAGCCAGCGCGCGCGCTCACTCGACTCCCCTTCCGAAGATCCACTCCTTGGACAGGGACCGTCCCGTGCCGAAGAGCTGGATCGTGCTCCAGTCCGGGAACTCGGCCTTCGCCCGCTTCGCCGCGTCGTCGGGGCTCACCCCGTAGACCGACGTCGCCTTGAGGTCGCCGTTCGAGAACCGGACGTGCGCGACGAACGGGCGAATTTTGCGGGGGCCCTTCGGGCGCCTGGACGCTCTCACGACCGGCTCTCCAGGGGCTCCGCGGCGAGGGCCGACGCGAGGAACGAGAGCTTGATGAGCCGGCGGTAGGGATCGAGGGCCGCGGCCTTCTCGAGGTCGTCCGTGCCGATCCCCTCACAGGCGTTGACGCAGGCGACGATGCGGCAGGCGTTCGCCTCGACGGGGATCCCGCCGGAGCCGGCCCTCACACGGGCGATGCTCCCCGCTGACGGCCTGTCGAGCGTCGCTGGCGTGACGATGTCGACGCAGGACGCGGGTGCGGGGCGGAGGCACCAGGGCGTAGGGGTATGGCGGATGCTCACGACCCGATCTCCTCGAATCCGCCGGGCGTCGTCCGAAGCGTCTTCAGCACCGCCCCGTCCGAGCGGCGTCGGACGACGAGCTCGACCGCGGCCAGCTCGTGCCCGTGCGTGCAGCACCGGCAGGGGTACGGGTTGACGATCTCAGCCTCGGGCTTCGCGTTGACCACGCGGAGGCGCGGGGCTACCCTGTTCGTGTTCACTGGTGGTCCCCCTTCCCGGCCGGCGTTGGCGCGCCGGCCTTCGTGTTGATGGACTTTTTGAGGTAGATCCGAGCCGTCCGCGCCCGCTCCGCGAGGACGACCGCGCGGGCCCGAAGGCGGCTCATCCGGACGAGTAAGTCGAGCGACTCGGCGGCCGGCTCCTTCACCGGTCACCTCCGGTGAGAGCCGACAGGACCTCGGCGTCGATCGAGGCGACTTCGTGCTTCAGGTTCTGGAGGAGCGGAAGGACCTCGCGGGCCTCGTCCGGTGACAGGCCCCCGGGGAGCCTGGCCGCGATCGCCTGGCAGGCCGTCCCTACCGACTCCATGAGGCGCCCGAGCTGCTCACCGAGAGGGCCTTCCTCGAGGGTCTTCTCGGCCGCGGGAACCGTTGTCCTCCCGTAGGTCGCGCAGAGCCGCTCGAGGTTTCGTGCCTGGGCTCCGGTGCGGACGAACCAAAGCATTGCCGCGAGAACTGCCGCGCTCGGCCGGTGCGTCCCGCGGATCTGCTTCGAGACCTCGTTCTCCCCCACCTGGCCCCGGAGGGCCTGCTGCAGGTCGTCAACCTGGCCGTGCTCGAGCGCCTTGTAGAGGTCCGCTCGGAGGTCCTCGACGAGGCGGCCGAAGTCGGGGGCCTCTTCGGCCTCGACCTTCGGCCTTGTCGGGATCGCTCGGAGGGCCGACCTTGCCGTCATGAGCGAACCTCGCGGCCCACCATGAAGCGCACCTCGGTGTGCGCGAAGTACGGATCCGACGCCGGCCGCTCCCGGACAAGGGTCACGACGGCCCCCGGGAGCGCCGCGACGTGCTCGCGGAGCCAGCGACGCCAGGACTCCTCGCGGGGCTTCATCAGCGCGGCCGTGAGCGAGCCGTCGCGGTGGGCCGTAACGGCGATCCCCTCGGCGGTGAAGCGGGCGCGAACGGTGGCGGCGTCCACGTCAGGCCGCCTTCGTCCGCGCCCCGGCCTCGCAGCCGAGGGCGATCGTCAGGAGGACGGGCGTCGCCACGTGGCCCTCGTGAAGCTCCCCCACTCGCTGTCGGCAGGCCGACGCGATCGCGAGGAGGCCCTCCCTGGAGGCGGCGATGGTCCGCTCGGTCCTGCCGTGGCGGACGGCCTTCGAGAGCCAGTGGAGCTCGAGGCACGCCTCGTCGGCGGCCCTGTCCCCGAGCTCGGCTCGGCCGAGGAGGAGGAACGCCGCGGAGAGAACGGCCTCGGCGACGGAGCCGGGCGAGGCCACGGGCGGGAAGGTGAGCCGGACGCAGTTCATCTACGCGACCTCTCTCTTCGGTCCGTTCGCCTCAGCCGCGAGGCGATTCCACTCGGCCTTGTGCTCGGCCCAGCGACGGCGGTTCTCCTGGCGGGCGGCTTCGACGAGGGGCTTGAGCGCCTCGAGTGCCGCGCTCGCCGAGCTGGCGCGATACCAGGCCCCGGCCACGTCATTCGAGTCGCCGGCCGCCCTACGAGCCGCCTGCTCGAGTTGGGCGGCGTACTGGTAGAGCGCGGCCTGCGCCTCGAGGGCGACCTTGAGGGGAACGGCGACGGTCGGCTCCTCGGGGGCCGGCGGTCCGTCGACGAGACGCGGGACGCGGATCGGTGCGGCGGGGGTGCCGAGGGCCGCTTCGAGGGCCTTCAGGTGTTCGCGGGAGACGGACACGGTTCAGGCCGCCTTCCCAAGCGCGCCGCGCTCGACCGCGGTCGCCACGTCGAGCAGAAACCGCCGGGCCGCCTCGGGCGCCTTCGTCCGGCCGCTGTACCGGGCGCGCAGCTCGTCGACGACGCGGCCGGGCGTGACCAGGTCGAGGAGGAGGACGACCGGCCGGTGGAGGACGTCCGTCGCCGCGGCGAGGAGCGCGTCCCGGTCGGCGTCATTTCCGCCCTGCGTCCGGGACCGAGCCGCGGCGACCTCGGAGAGCCCGTGGTTGACAGCGAAGCGGTCGTTGATCGAGAGGCCGGTGGCAGAGAGGGCGAGCATGGTCAGGCGCCTCCGACGAGCTGGGAGATGGAGAGGCCGGCGAAGTCGGCGAGCGCGTCGGGCCGGACGCGGACGGTGACCGTCGCCGGTGCGGAGACACGGACGGTGCGGTGGTCCGTGCGGCTGCTGCGGACGCGGAGCCGGGCGGCCTCGCAGGGCTTGCAGGCGGCACGGCGGCGGCCGCAGGACGCATCGGTGATCGTGAAGTCGGAGGCGGGCTTGGCCTCGCCGCACTTCGAGCAGCGCCACATGACGGCGGTCAGGGGCGTGCGACCGTCGGGGCCGACGAGGAGGGGGCCGATGCGGCGGGAGGAGCGGCGCATGGCTCAGGCCGCCTTCCGCCTGGCTTCGATGGCCTCTTCGATGAGGACGCGCGCCATCGATGCCCGCTTCCGCTTCTCTCGGCGGGCCAGCTCGTCGACTTCCCGGAAGAGGGGCTCGGAGAGCGTGACGCCGACCATCGGGGTCGGCCTCTGGTACCTGTGGGCCTTCTTCTCTCTCATCGTCATATCAAAGATAGCTACGTTATCTAACGTTGTCAAGGGTTGATAGCAATGGCTGGATATCGACATGGCAGAAGCGAACCTGACCGGACAGGTGAACATCCGGCTGACCCCCGCCGAGTACGACGCACTCAACTCCATGGCCGAGGCCGAGAAGCGCTCCATCTCCGCGCTGGCGCGACTCTTCGTTCAGGAGGGGCTCCGGCAGAGGGGCGGACAGCCCGCGCCCCTGATGCTCCCGGAGGCAGAGATGAAAGCGTTCGTCCGCAGGGTGATCCAGGAGTCCCTCCCGGAGATCGCGCGCTACGTGCAGCGCGCTCCGAAGCCGCGCGTCGGCTGAGGCGCTCATTCGGGGCTCCCGTGCGAGGCGCCCCACTCGCAGGCCGAAGCGATGACGAGAAGGGCCGCCGTCGTCTCTTCGCGGCCAGAGGCTCGCGAGGCACGCCAGCGGCAGGAGTTCGCGACGGCGCGGAGGACCGAGCGGCAGGAGCCGAGGCAGAGCTCCTGGTCTCCCCCGCGCACCTGGCCGGCGAAGGTCAGCAGCAGGCCGCTCGCCTCGGCGACCGCGGTGCAGGAGTGGTCACCGGCCTTTCCGTTCGCGAGAGCGTCGACCCCGCGCAGCAGCTCCTTCGCCAGGCGGCCGGGATGCAGGAGCGGCGGCAGGGAGACCACGAAGGAGACCACGGTCAGGCCGCCTTCGAGCCGAAGAGGTCGCGCACGTCGGCGCCGAGGGCGTCGGCAATGCGGAGCGCGAGGTCGACGGAGGGGCGGGACTCGCCGCGCTCGATGCGAGCGATGTGGCTCGGGGTAGTCCCGACCGCCTTGGCCAGCGCGTACCCGGAGAGGCTCCGGGCCTGCCGCCTCTTCTCGATCGGGGTCAGCGTCTTCGGCTTCGGCTTCATGCCGGAAAAGATAGTCCCGCAAACGGGACGAGTCAAGAAGAATTTACCGAAAACGGTAAGCCCTTTCCCGGGTTGGGGTTATGCGGGATGATCCCGAATATGGGCATAGGCATCAGGGTCAAGGTCCTCCGGGAAGCGCACGGACTGAGTGCCTACGCCTTGGCGCAGGCGGCAGGCATAACGGCAACGAGGCTGAAAGCCATAGAAGACGGCGACACGGAGAGCCCTCGGGCGGACACACTCAAGAAGCTGGCCGCAGCCCTCGGAACGTCAATGGACGATCTCGCCGGCGCTGTTCCGATCCCCCCGGGCGAGAACCACGACGCCGGCCGGCCCGAGCACACCGTCCCGATCCCTATCGTAGGCGTCGCAGCTGGCGGGAAACCCGTCGAGTCCGAGGAGCTGCGGGAGGAGTACCCGCTCCTCAGGCACCTCTTCAAGTCCGGCCGCTACGCCATCCGGCTTTTCGGGGATTCGATGTGGCCGACGCTCTGGGATCGAGACCTTCTACTCGTCGAACCTACGACGAGCGTCCCGAACGGGAAGATCGCAGTCGTCAAGGTGAACGGCGAGAGCACAGTGAAGAGGGTCCACCGGCGGAAGAAGGACGGCTCCTGGACTCTCAAGAGCGATAACCCGACGCACCCGATAATCGAGGCCGAGGCCGACGAAGTAGAGGTCATCGCCCGGTTCCTGCGAATCGTTGAGGGCGAGCGACAGTGACCCGCGTCGTGTGGTGGGCGACGACCGTCGAGTGAGAACGAGGAAGAGCGATGGAGATCAAGACGTTCACCTACAAGCGGAAGGGCGGGAAGTACTACGAAGACCGCATGTTCGGCGACGACATGGACACCCACATCAAGAGGATGATCGAAGCTGGGTGGGAGCCTATGAACTCGGCCGACGACGCAGGGCACGTTCGCGTCGGCCGAACAGTCGGGGCGGCAGTGCTCACGGGTGGACTCTCCTTGCTGTTCGGCGCAAGCCGAACGGCGCCCACGATCACCCTCACGTTCCGGAAGGGATGACGATGAAGAGGGCGTCCCGGGCCATCGCCCTCTCCCTCCTCCTCGCCGCCTGCGGCGCGCCCCCGAAAGCCGCTGAGAAGACGCCAGCCCAGCTCGTCGAGCAGGCGATGCAGGCCCCGAACTCCCGCATCCTCGCGGGACTCCTCGCGAAGATCCCGCCTGGGACGCCAGGACGGGCAGAAGCCGAGGAGCGGCTATCCCATCTCAGCGCGCGCGAGAAGGCGAAGGCTGAGGCGGCCGCGACCGCCCGTGCCGAAGCTGCGCGACTGGCTGCGTCCAGGCCGAAACCAACGCCTACGCCTCACCCCGTGGACCGCCTGACGAAGCGTGTCGGCGACAGTCCGGCAGGGCCGCTCTTCCTTGGCTACAAGATCGAGGATCGCTCCGCCTACATGCAGGTGAATCCGCAGGTGTGGAGCGTGCTCAGCCGATCCGATCGGAGGCAAATCATGGACATGCTCGCCAGGCAACCGGAGTGGGCGCAGGCCGGCCTCATCAACGCATGGTTCTTCGTCGGCGCCAGCCAGCTCGGCCGCGTCGCGAACGGCACCTTCAAGCCCGGCCCGGCATGGGCCGATCAGTAGCCTCCGCCCCCGCTCCGACGGAGTAGCCCGCAGGGCGTTCGCCCTTGACTTCCCCGGAATAATGCATTACATTATCCCCCGTGAAGGTGATCTGGACGGAGCAGAACGCGGCCCACATTGCCAGGCACGGGATCGACCTTGTTACCGTCGAGACCGTCTTCGCCGCTGACGACACCGTAATCCTCGCCGGCCAGCCTAAGGGGCGCTGGGTCGCCGAGGGGACCGTCGGCGGGGCGCTCTACAGGGTCGTCTTCACGCAGTCTGGCCCGGACGAGGTCTACCCCATCACCGCGCACCGGATCAGCCGCAGGAGGAAGGGATGAGAAAGCCGAAGACCTACCGCTCCATCTCCGAACTGCCGCCGGTTTACGTGCCGGTCGCGGATCTCGAGAAGAACTTCGCCGTCATCGCGGCCGAGGCGGACCGGCTCTACGGTCCGCACGTCCCGCCACTCACGCCCCGCGGCCGCCCCAGGAAGGGCACCACGGTCGAGAAGACCGCCTCGCACACGGTCCGGATCGCCGAGTCCGTCTGGAAGGCCGCGCAGGCCCGGGCCGAGGCCCTCGGCATCTCGACGAACGCGGCCGTGCAGCTCGCCGTGAGGCAGTGGAGCGACCGCGGAACGCCCTGAGAGGGAGTAGCCTTCCCCCGTTGCCCACCGGCCCCCCGCCCTCCCCCTACGACCTCGCCAACCGCCTCGCGCGGGCTGAGGCGGGCCTCCGCGCCACGGAGCGTGCCCTCGCGGCTCTCTTCAAGCGGCTGAACGTCAACCGCAAGCGTGACCCGGAGCTCGACGCCGTTCTCGAGGCGCTCGCGGCCATCCTGCACGGTCTCGAGAAGGCGCGCCTCGACCGCTCACACGAGCTCGAGCCGCCGCGTCAGCCGTGCAGCATGTCGCTGAGCGCCGAGGTCGTGATGCCCGAGAATGACCCCTTCGGCGAGCCTGAGTCCATCCGCATTCACACCCGCGACGCCGGCGAGAAGAAGAGGGTCCTCCGTGCCGTCATCCCGACGAAGGCGACGGAGAACTGAGGCCGTCGTGGGCAGCAGGCTGAAGCCAGACACACGCGAATCCTGGCGCCTCTGGGGAACCATCATCTCGGCCAGGCCGTCCCTGCGGCCAGGTCACGATCCGCGGTGCGCTGGAATCGACGAGTGGCTTCAACGCGTCGATCGTCGGCGGACGTGCCGGGTCTGCTGGGAATGGCTCCTCGATCTGTGGCGGGAGGATCGGGCCGTTCCCAGAGACCGAGGGGGACTCCCGTCGTAGCAGCTCCCTACTCGTTCCACTCGATCAGGACGTAGCCGGGCGAGCCGTTGCGTCCGTTCGCGTTGTAGCTGCCGGGCGCCCCGGACCCGTACCCGCCGGGGCACGAGATGCCGCCGATCCCTGTCGCGGTCCCCGATGCGTACTGCCCTGCCGTCCCGCCGTCGCCGCCCGCCGAACCGGGCGTCGAGGTAGTCGCGCCCGCATTGCACTGCGTCGAGCCGGTCCCGCCCGAGAGCGAGAGAAGCGCGCCGATGGAGGTCGTGCCGCCGGTCCCGCCAGCGGAAACGCCAGTGGACCCGGTTCCGCCGCCGCCGACCGTGACCGAGTAGCCGGTGCCGCCCGTCACGACGAGCCTCTTGCGGTAGACGCTCGCGCCGCCGCCACCGCCCGCCGTCGCGTTGTAGGTGGCGTAGCTGCGCCCGCTTCCTCCGCCGCCCGCGCATGCGGTCACCCAGATCTCCGTCACGCCGGTCGGCGCGGTCCACGTCGTCGTTCCCGAGGTGTACTCCTGCGCGCGCATTACCTTCCCTCCGCCGAGGAGCGACGTCCCGTCATAGAGAAGGTCGCTTCCGGTGTCGACGAGCTTCGAGTCGACCAAGCGCCCGCCCCCACTGGTATTCGCCTTCGGGATCGCGTTCGCGGTCAGGTCCGAGAGGTGGTAGACGGGCTCGACCGGGTTCGCGGTCGTCGACGAGTAGCTCGCCCCGGTCTGGTCGAACGTGCTGGCCGGGCCGAGAAGCCCCGCCAGGCTTTCGAGCCGCGCGATCACGCGCATCGGGTGGCGGACGCCGCTGGCCGAGCCGCCGTTGAAGAAGTCCCCGTCGGTCGTGTCATCGAAGCTGGCGACGAGCGAGCCGATGACGGCCCACGCCTTCGCGGCGTTCGTCTGCGTCTCGTTCCCGCCGAACGGCGCGGTGAACTCGTTGCGGGTCATCTCCTCGTCGTCCCAGGTGAGCGTCGATACGTCGGTCGTGCTGGCGATTCCGACCGAGAGGATTGCTCCGGTCCCCGATCCGCCCGCCGAAGCGAACGTCGTCTGAGGCCAGTAGCCGGAACCGGCCGCCGTAACCTGGACCGTGAGGATCTTCCCGGACCCGTCCACGGTGAGGACCTTCGCGGCAGCGCTCGACCCCTCCCCCGATATCGCGACCGTGTCGTTCACGGCATAGCCGGAGCCCTCGCTGACGACGTTGACCCACGCGACGCCGCCCGGCGTGTTCTGAGAGGACGCGCATCGGATCCGGAGCTGCTTCGCGAAGGCGAAGGTGACGAGGTCGTAGAGAACGCCCGGGCGGTTCCTTGTCTTCGTGGTAGCGCCCTCGACCGTCACGTCCGTTCGTAGCTTCAGCTCGGCATTCGCGAGTGCTGGGGGTGTGTCGAAGAACCCCGGGTCGTCGAGCGCCTCGCCCGTGGCAGCCGGCGGGTCCCAGGTGTCCACGTCGTAACGGCGCGCCGCGATCGTCACCCTGTCGGTGTCGTAGCTCGTCCTCGTCACGAGGAAGTCCACGCCGGCGAGCCCGAGGCAGGAAAGGGTCACGGGGACGCGGGACCCCTCGAGGAGGTCGATGCGCTCTGAAGTCAGCTCGCACTCGAGCTCCACCTCGGACCAGATTTCGTGGGCAACGCGCCATAGCGCCCGGAGCGCCATCGCCTCGGACTGGAAGCCGTGGAACTTGTAGACCTGAGCATCCCGGACCGCGGCCCCTGCGTCGACCTCCGGATGCCGCACCTCGACGGTTCGGACGACCCAGCCGCTCGCCGGATCGATCCACTCCGCCCGGAAGCGGTTCGGCCGGTCGGCGAGGCCGGCCCCCGACCCGTAAACGAGCCGCGGTGCCGTGCCCTGGACGACGTGGTCGTCCGTGATCGGGTCGGCCGCGGTCGTCACCGGGGCCGAGAAATCGAGCCGCCAGAGGCCCCCCTCCTCGCGCCAGCGGAGGCCCGCATGGAGGCCGATCGTGTCGAGCCAGAGGTCGGCGCTCTCGGCCGCCTGCATGTAGAGG
>CAZNSS010000048.1:0-12775 GCA_964575465.1 uncultured Holophagales bacterium
TCGCCGCGTGCCCCGTCGTGCTCGCGCAGACCGCCGACGGCGCCGTGATCGTCGCCACCGGCACCGGGTTCACCGTGACGTTCGCCGAGCCGCTCGCCGAGCACCCCGCCGCCGTCGTCACCGTCACCGTCAGCTGGACGGGACCGGTCGCCCCGGCGTCGAACGTGATCGCCGCGGTGCCGGTTCCGCCCGTGATCGTCCCGTTCGTGATCCCCCACGTGTACGTCGCGCCCGCGCCCGCCGACGGAACGCTCGCCGCGTGCCCCGTCGTGCTCGCGCAGACCGCCGACGGCGCCGTGATCGTCGCTACCGGCACCGGGTTGATCGGGACGTCGATCGAGGCCGAGGAGCTGCAGCTCCCCGCGCTCGTGACCGTGAGCGAGAGCGTCACGTTCCCCGAGACGCCCGCGGTGTAGGTCACCGTCTGGGCGTTCGTCGCCGACGTGATCGTGCCGTTGGCGATCGACCAGGAGTACGACGTGGCCCCGGCAGGGCCGGAGGCCGTGTTCGCCGTCGAGAGGGCGCAGACGGCGGCCGGCGTCGGCGTGATCGACGGTGCGACGCAGACCTCGACGGTGTACGTCCTGCTCCCGGTGCAGCCGTTCACGTCCGTCGCGGTGAGGGTGAAGCTGAAGGAGCCGGCCGTCGTCGGCGTTCCGGTGAGGACGCCCGCGACGAGGTTCACGCCGTCGGGGAGGGTTCCGCCCGTGAGCGAGTAGGCGTAAGGAAGGTCGGGGCTGCCCGCGGCCGCGAGGGCCTGGCTGTACGACGTGCCGACGACGCCGTTCGGGAGGTTCGTCGTTACGGTGATGACCGGGCAGACGCGGCCGGTGTACTGGCGGCTCCCGGTGCAGCCGTTCGCGTCCGTCGCGGTGATCGTGAAGTCGTAGGCCTGGAGCGTCGTCGGGGTGCCCGAGAGCGCACCGGTGCCGCCGACGAGGACGACGTTCGGGGGAAGGGTGCCGGCCGACACCGCAAACGTGTACGGGGCCACGCCGCCCGCGCCGGCGAGGGTCTCCGCGTAGGGCAGGCCCTGGAGGAAGGCCGCGATCGGCGTCGGTCCGACCGTCACGACGGGGCAGATCCGGAAGGTGATCTGGATCGAGCCCGTGCAGAGGTTCTGGTCGGTGGCCGTGAAGGTCACCGTGTACGAGCCCGCGCTGCCGGGGTCCGGCGTGCCCGAGAGGACGCCGGCACCGCTGAACGTGAGCCCCGACGGAAGCGTCCCGGTCGAGGTCCAGACGACCGCGCCGACGCCGCCCGCCTGCGTGAAGGTGATCGGTCCGAAGGCCGAACCCTCGATGCCGCCGAGCGGACTGCCCGGGGCCGGGACGATCGTCGGGCAGAGGACCGTGAGCGTGAGGACGCGGTCGCCGGTGCAGCCGTTCGCGTCCGTGCCCCGGACGGTGATCGGGAAGCTGCCGGTCTGAAGAGGCGTCCCGGAGAGGAGACCCGTTCCCGGGTCGAGCCCCACGCCGCCTGGGAGCACCCCGGCCGCGATCGACCACGTGATCGTCCCGACGCCGCCCGTCTGCGAGAAGGTCGCTCCGGCATAGACCACGCCGGCGACCCCGCCGGGAACCGCCGCCGGGCTGACCGTGATCGTCGGGCAGAGGATGGTCAGCGTCAGCGCGCGGTCACCGAAGCAACCGTTCGCGTCCGTCGCCCGGACGGTGATCGGGAACGCGCCGGTGACGGTCGGCGTCCCCGAGAGGATTCCGGTGGCCGGGTCGAGGCCCATGCCGTTCGGGAGAACGCCGACGGCCACCGACCAGGCGATCGTCCCGACGCCGCCCGCCTGGGTGAACGTCGCTCCCGGGTAGGCCACACCGGCGGTTCCGTTCGCGACGGCCGCCGGATTCACCGTGATGACCGGGCAATCGATCGTGAGCGCGTAGACGCGGGCTCCCGTGCAGCCGTTGGCGTCGGTGGCCGTGACGGTGAAGCCGAACGGGCCGACGACGGTCGGCACCCCGGAGAGGACTCCGGCAGGGCTGAGCGACATCCCTGCCGGGAGGGCGCCGGACGTGACGGCGTACGAGACGGCGCCGACCCCGCCGGCCTGGGTCAGGGCCACGGGACCGTAGGCCACGCCGGCGATCCCGTTCGCGAGGTTCGCCGGGCTCACCGTGATGACCGGGCAGTCGATCGTCAGCGTGTAGGCGCGGATTCCCGTGCAGCCGTTCGCGTCCGTGGCGGTGACGGTGAACGCGAAAGGACCGACGACCGTGGGCGTCCCGGAAAGGGTCCCGTCCGCCGCGAGGCTCATCCCCGCCGGTAGGGCGCCCGCCGTGAGGGAGTAGGTCGCGGCCCCGAAGCCGCCGACCTGGGAGAGGGCCACGGGTCCGTAGGCGACGCCGGCCGTACCGTTCGCAAGGCCCGCCGGGTTGACCGTGATCGTCGGGCAGCTCACGACGAGCGAGACCGCCACGCTGCCGGTACAGCCGAGGCTGTCGGTGGCGCGAACCGTGAAGGGGAACGTCCCGACGACGGTCGGCGTCCCGGAGAGGGCACCGGTCGTCGGGTTGAGCGTCAGCCCCGCGGGGAGCGCGCCCGCCGTGACGGCCCACGTCGTCGCGCCCGTGGCGCCGGTCACGTTGAAGGGCACGGGCCCGTAGGCCTGGGTCGCCGTGGCGGGAGGAACGCTCCCGGGCGCGACGACGAGCGTGTTGCAGACGGTGACCGTGTACGTCGCCGTGCCGATGCAGCCCAGCGAGTCCTCGAAGCGGACCGTCACGATGAAGCTCCCGGCCGCCGTCGGCGTCCCCGCGAGCCGCCCCGAGGTCGAAAGGGTGAGCCCGCCCGGCAGGTCGTCGGCGCTCCAGGTGCCCTCTCCGGATCCGCCCGCCACGTTCAGCTGGACGGGACCGTAGGGGACTCCGACCGTGCCGGTGGCGAGGGCCGACGGCGAGATGCGCAGGGTGGGGCAGTAGACGCGGATGGTGTAGCCCCGGGTCCCGGTGCAACCGTTCGCGTCCGTCGCCCGGACGGTGAAGTCGAAGACACCGATCTCTTCCGGGATTCCCGAGAGCGCCCCGGAGGCCGTGAGGGTCAGCCCGGCAGGCAGGGCGCCCGTCGTGACGGCGAAGGCCGTCGGCGCCGTGGCCCCCGGGACCGTCAGCTGCCGCGCCGGGTAGCCGGCGAAGGCGATGCCATCCGGAAGCGACGCGGGCTCGACGACGAGGTCGCCGCAGGCGAAGAAGGAGAGGGAGCGCGTCTTCACGCAGCTTCCCTTGCGGACCGTTAGGGTCGCCGTGCGGGCGCCCGCGGCCGGGAAGGTCCTCGCGTAGCTCCTCGCGTCCTTGTCGAGCTCGATCTCGGGCTCGCCGTCGAAGCGGATCGACTGCGACGTCAGCTGGGCGGACGGGGGATCGACGGCGACGGTCCACGAGAAGGTGATCTGTACTCCCGTCCGGACCGGCTGCGGCGCCGCGCCGAACGCGCTGATGGCGACCTTCGAGCAGTCGCCGCCGCCGGGAAGGGCGACGGGGCGCGTCACCGCGTCGCCCGAGCCGTTGTCGATCCGGCTGACGAACGCGTCGAGGGCACCCGTTCCGACGACGACGTCGATGCGCGCGTTGTCCGGGATGGTCACGAGGGAGAGCCCCTCGCGGGCCGCGGCCGTGGCGCCGAACCAGTCGGCCACGCTCCGCTGGCCCCACGCGGAGGGTGCGCTCGCGAAGGGCGTCCTCCCACGCTCGACGCCCGCGGCGTCGCGCAGGACGAGCTCGCCGGAAGCCCCGTCCGGACCTCCCACGAGGGTGAGGTTCGTACGAACGCCGGGGACGTTCATCGTCTGGTCGACGCCGTTGAAGAAGCCGGTCGCGCCCGTCGCGAGGAGGCCGGCGGGCCAGCTCGTCACGAACTGCTGGGCCGAGAAGGTCCCCTTCCGGATGCCCGTGGGATCGACGTTGTTCGTCCGGGCCGCGACGAGGAGCGCGTCGGCCCCCTTCACGCGGAGCGCGCAGGCGGTCCCCTCCGGGAAGCCGAGGAGCGCGAGGACGCGGGTGAGCTCGACGACCCCCTTGGCGGGAACGACGACGTTCGTCGAGCCCGCGGCGGATGCCCCGACGGAGAAGATGGTCGCCTCGAGAGCGGTCGACCCGGGGTTGAAGAGCCGCAGGTCTGTGCTCCAGAAGGAACCGAGCTGGCCCGGGGAGAGCGCGGCCCCGGAGATCAGACGGTCCGTCGGCCCGGGCACGATCCTCTCGCTCTGGAGGGCGATCGCGTCCGACGTCACGTTGTCGTTCACGACGGAATAGGCCGTCGCCCGGCCCGACTTCACCTCGAACTCCGCCCGGCCCACCGGCAGGTTCACCGTGCCGACGAGAGCGCTCGCCGGCTGCTGCCAGACGGACGGCGTCTCGGCCGTGACCGTCGCCGTCCCGGCGAGGTGCCCCTCGGCGTCGAAGACGCGGACCTCGACGACGCTTCCCGCGTCGGCGAGGGTCACGGAGAGGTTCGTACGGTAGCCCGTGGCCGTGTCGGCCGACTGGCTGACCCAGATCGAGTGTCCCGTTTCGCCCGCGCCGAGGAGCTCCGACTCCGGCACCGGCAGGAGGCCGAGCCCGTACGCCCCTTCGGGTGCGGCGACGTTCTGCGTCGAGAGGCTCGCCAGGAGCGGGTCGGTCGAGGAGACGGTGATCGTCCCCGCCGCGCCGTCCGCGAGGCCGAAGAGCGTCTTGAGCGCCGCCGGGACCCTCAGGCTCTCCCCCGCCGCGAGCGTCCGCGTGACGGGCGCGGGAGCGGCCTTCCCCAGCATCGGCACGAGGCCGATCGCGACCGTCGTCCCCGCCGACCCCGGGTTCGTCAGGTCGAGGGTCGAGGAGAAGCGGGCCCCGGCGAGGCCGGTGACCTCCGCCGCGCCGGGCAGGTAGGTCGTCTCGGCGACGGCGAGGGACGCACTGGCCACGAGGACTGCAAGGGCGAGCCGAAGGGCGGATCGGGTCGTCATTTTTCTGGCCTCTCGAAAGGGACACCCCGTGTCGACGGGGAGGATGGAATGCGGAGGCACTCGGCGTGGCCCGCCAGGGGGATCGGGTCTCGACGACTGCGGGGGGAGGAGCGGCTCGGGCCGGGCAGGAGAACTCCGGGAACGCTAGCATGACGCCGTGAAGTTTGGGATGTCGTCTCAAACGGGCCGCCCGGGGTCCGCTATGAAACCTTCCGCCTGCAGGGGCGTAGCGGAGGAGTTACGCCTTCCGTCCCGAGTCCGCCCGTGTGGCACCCTGACACACCCCGAAGGAGGAGGAAACCCCGCATGCCTGAGAATCCCGGAATGTCGCGACGAAAGCTGATCGGCCTCGGGGCGGCGACGCTGGCCTCGACCGCCCTTCCCGACGCCCTCTTCAACCTCTCTTCCGCCGCCGCGGCCGCCGCCGGCCCCACGGAGGGGATCGGCTACTTCGCCCGCTTCGGCGTGACGGAGAAGATGCTCCGCGACGGCCTCGGCGCCGCGCTCTCGCGCGGCGCCGACTACGCCGACCTCTTCTTCCAGCACCGGGTCTCGAACGGCCTCGGCCTCGAGGACGGCGAGGTGAACCGGGCCTCGACCTCGGTCGAGCTCGGGGTCGGCGTCCGGGCGATCAAGGGCGACCAGACGGGCTACGCCTACACGGAGGACCTGACCCCCGAGGCGCTCCTGCAGGCCGCGAAGACCGCGGCCGCCATCGCCGACGGCCCCGCGACTCCCGGCCCGAAGGGGCTGAAGGTCGGTGGCGCCCTCCCCGCCCGCTACCCCGTGAAGACCCGCTGGGAGGACGTGAGGCCGCAGCAGAAGCTCCCGCTCCTCTCGGGCCTCAACGAGAAGGTCCTCGCCGCCGACAAGCGGATCCGCAAGGTGAACGTCAGCTTCGGCGACGAGGCCGGCGCGATCCTCATCGCCGACTCGACCGGCCGGATCGTCGAGGACCTCCAGCCGATGACGAGGCTGTACCTGTCCTGTGTCGCCGAGCAGGACGGCAAGAAGGAGACGAACGGCTACAACGTCGCCGGCCGCGCCGACATCGGGTTCTACTCGCCCGAGCGGCTCGACCGGATGGTGAAGGAAGCCGTCTCCCGGACCGTCGTCCTCTTCGACGCCGTGACGCCTCCGGCCGGCGAGATGCCGGTCGTCCTCGGCGCCGGCGCCTCGGGGATCCTCCTCCACGAGGCGATCGGCCACGGCATGGAGGCCGACTTCAACCGGAAGGGGATCTCCATCTTCTCCGACCGGATCGGCAAGCCCGTGGCGAACAAGTTCGTCAACATCGTCGACGAGGGAACGCTCACCGCCGCGCGCGGGGCGATCAACGTCGACGACGAGGGAAACGCCGTCGGCAAGACGATGCTCGTCGAGAACGGCATCCTGACGACCTACCTCCACGACTCGATCTCCGCGAGGCACTACAAGGTCAAGCCGACGGGAAACGGGCGCCGCGAGAGCTACCGCAACGCGCCGATCCCCCGGATGCGCGCGACCTACATGCTCCCCGGCCCGCACAAGAAGGACGAGATCATCGCTTCGGTCAAGAAGGGGATCTACTGCACGAACTTCACGAACGGGCAGGTTCAGATCGGCGCGGGCGACTTCACGTTCTACGTCAAGAACGGGTTCCTCATCGAGGACGGCAAGCTGACGACGCCGATCAAGGACGTCAACATCATCGGCAACGGTCCCAAGGTGCTCGAGAGGATCGACATGGTCGCCGACGACCTCGCCGTCGACGAAGGCGGCTGGACCTGCGGCAAGGACGGCCAGTCGGTCCCGGTCTCCCAGGGCATCCCCACCGTTCGCGTCGCGTCGATCACCGTCGGCGGGCGCGGGAAGAAGGCGTGAGGTGAGCACCGTGGCACAGCAGGACATGCTCGCCGCCGCCCAGTCCGCCGTGAAGGCCGCCCTCGGCAAGGGGGCGCAGGAAGCCTCCGCGCGCACCTACCGCGTCCGCGAGGTCGAGGTGAAGTGGCGCGACGGAAAGCTCGAGCAGATCCACGAGGCGACGACCCGGGGCCTCGGCCTCTCCCTCTACGTCGACGGCCGCTACTCGAACGTCTCGACGAGCGACCTCCGTCCCGAGGCGCTCGACACGTTCATCGGCGACTCCGTCGTGCTGGCGCGCGCTCTCGCGAAGGACCCCTTCCGGACGCTCCCCGACCCGAAGCTCTACGAGGGGCAGTCGAAGGCCGACCTCCTCCTCGAGGACCCCAGGTACTCCTCCGTGACCCCCGAGCAGCGCCGGACCGTCGTCAAGGAGATCGAGTCGGCCGCGCGCTCCGTCAAGGGAGCCGAGGCGATCCTTTCCGTCACGACGGACTTCAGCGACACGCTCTCCGAGAGCTGGCGCGTCGCCTCGAACGGCTTCTCCGGCTCCCGCCGCGACACCTCGTTCTTCGTGTCGGCCGAGGTGAGCGTGAAGGACCCCGACGGCCGCAAGCCCGAGGACTACGCCTACGGCGGCGCCCGCTTCGTGGCGGAGGTACCGAAGGCGGCCGAGGTCGGCCGCGAGGCCGCCGAGCGCGCCCTCTCCCGCCTCGGGGCGAAGAAGGGCGAGTCGGCCGTCCTGACGATGGCCGTCGAGAACCGCGCGGCAGGGCGGATGCCCGGCTTCCTCCTCGGCCCGCTGAACGGCGGCGCGCTCCAGCAGAAGCGCTCGTTCCTCGAGGGCAAGCTCGGGCAGGCGATCGCCAGCCCGGTCCTCACCCTCGTCGACGACCCGCTCGTCCCCAAGGGCTTCGGCTCGCGCCTCTACGACGGCGAGGGAATCGCGGCGAAGAGGATGCCCGTCATCGAGGCCGGCGTCCTCAAGGCCTACTACATCGACACCTACTACGGGAAGAAGCTCCAGATGGCGCCGACGACCGCCGGCCCGTCGAACCTCGTCTGGACCCTCGGCGACAAGGACCAGGCGGCCCTCCTCGCCGCGATGAAGGACGGTATCCTCGTGACCGGCTTCCTCGGCGGCAACTCGAACGGCCTCACGGGCGACTTCTCCCTCGGAGTCCAGGGCTTCCGCGTCCGCGGCGGGAAGCTCGCCGAGCCCGTCGGCGAGATGAACATCTCGGGCAACCACCTCGACCTCTGGAAGAAGCTCGTCGCCGTCGGCAACGACCCGTATCCCTACTCGAGCATGAAGACCCCGACGCTCGTCTTCGAGGGCGTCCAGTTCGCCGGGACCTGACCCGGGAATCGGGCCGCGCGGCGCGGTCGGGACGGAACGAACCGGGGGTCGGCCCGAAAGGGCCGGCCCTTTTTCGTTTCGACGCGTCTCTCGCCCGCACCCGGACCCGGGAGCAGGCGTGAGACAGGGGGAGACACCGAATTCGAATGACACCCTTGACAGGGCATTCAGTGCAGCCCAAGTTTCTTGGGACACGTTCTCAGCTCTCGCCGCCGGGTCTGTTGTCCGGCCCGGGCAGTCCTCCTGCGACGGAAGCACGTGAAGTCTCTGTCCGAGGAGGTCGTCATGCCCCCTGAAGTGGATGCCCGTGTCGTGGATACCCGTGTCGTCGACGAGACGAAGCTCCAGGCCTTCGTTGAGAAGGCGGTCGGAGAGTTCGGCGTCGCGATGAGCGCGGCGCTCGTCTCGCTCGGAGACCGGCTCGGCTTCTTCAAGGCGATGGCGCACGCCGGGCCGCTCTGGCCGAAGGAGCTCGCCGCGAAGACGGGTACGGGCGAGCGCCTCGTGCGCGAGTGGCTCGTGAACCAGGCGGCCAGCGGGAACATCTCCTACGATCCCGCTTCGGGCAAGTTCACGCTTCCGCAGGAGCACGCGCTCGCCCTCGCCGACGACGCCAGTCCCTACTTCGTCGCGGGGGGCTACCAGATCGTCACCGCGCTCGTGAAGGCGGAGGAGCGGGTCGCGAGCGCCTTCCGGAACGGCGGCGGGATGTTCTGGGGAGAGCACGACGATGGTCTCTTCGAGGGGACCGAGCGGTTCTTCCGCCCCAACTACGTCGCGAACCTCGTCTCGTCCTGGATTCCCGCGCTCGACGGCGTCGAGGAGAAGCTGAAGGCGGGCGCGATCGTGGCCGACGTCGGCTGCGGCCACGGCGCCTCGACGGTCCTGATGGCCCGCGCCTTCCCGAAGTCGCGCTTCTTCGGCTTCGACAACCACGCGCCCTCCATCGGTCACGCCCGCCGCTCCGCGGACGAAGCGGGACTCTTCACGCAGGTCACGTTCGAGGTCGCCCCCGCCGCGTCCTTCCCGGGGCACCGGTACGACCTGATCACCTACTTCGACTGCCTCCACGACATGGGAGACCCCCTCGGCGCCCTGCGCCACGCTCGCGAGGCGCTCGCGCCCGACGGGACGGTTCTCCTCGTCGAGCCTCAGGCGGGAGAGACGGTCGAGGAGAACCTCAACCCGGTCGGGCGGGTCTTCTCGGGCGCCTCGGTCCTCTGCTGCGCGCCGAACGCCATCGCCTCCGGCAACATCGTCCTCGGCACCATCGCGACCGAGGGCGACTTCCGCAGGCTCGCCACCGCCGCCGGCTTCGAGCGCTTCCGTCGCGCCGCCCAGACTCCGTTCAACCGCGTCTTCGAGCTGAGGGCGTAGCTCCGCAAGCGCCGGGCGGAGAGTTACCCCTTCTTCGCCGGGTCGAGGAAGAGCTGGACGGCCGTCGCCCGGGCGAGGAGCGCCCCGTCGCTCTCGCGGGTCAGCGACGCCTCGACGTAGGCCTGGGTCCGGCCGTGCTTCACGACGACCGCCTCGCAGACGACGGGCTCGCCGGGCTTCGCGGCCCTCAGGTACGAGAGATTCAGGGAAACGGTGGTGAACCCGCGGCCGCTCGCGACCGAGACGACCGCGGGTCCCATCGTGTCGTCGAAGAAGGCGGCGAGGATCCCTCCCTGGACCGCGCCCCACGGGTTCGTCATCTCCTCCGTCGGGCGGAAGAGGCAGCGGACCCTCCCGGGCAACTGCTCGAGGACCTCGCCGTTGAGGTACTCGAACGTCGGGGGCGGGAGCCTCGGCGTCACGCCGTCACCAGCCCTTCGGAACGCCCTTCGTCTGCTCGTCGAGCCACTTCTGGAGCGGCGCGAAATACTCGAGGATCGCGGTGGCGTCCATCTGCCGCTGCCCGGTCACGGCCTCGAGGGCGTCGGGCCACGGCCTGCTCTGCCCCATCTCGAGCATCCGGGCCAGCTTCGCGCCGGCCTCCTTGTTGCCGTAGATCGAGCAGGCGTGGATCGGGGCGGTGCATCCGGCCGTCTTCGCGAGGGCGCGGTGCATCTGGAACTGGAGGACGTCGGCGAGGAAGTAGCGCGAGTAGGGCGTGCCCGAGGCGATGTGGTACTTGGCGGCCGGGTCGAAGTCGGCCTCGGTGCGGGCCATCGGCGGGGCGACACCCTGGTACTTCAGCTTCAGGTCCCACCACGACTGGTTCCACCTCGCCTCCGGCACCTCGCCGGAGAAGGCCTGCCAGCGCCACTTGTCGATGAGGAGGCCGAACGGCAGGAAGGCGATCTTCTCGAGCGCCATGTTGAGGAGGTAGCCGACGTCCTTGCCGGGAGGCGGCGCCTTCTCGAGGAGGTTCACCTTCACGAGGTAATCGGGCGTGAGGGAGAGGGCGATGGTGTCGCCGATCGCCTCGTGGAAGCCGTCGTTGGCGCTGTCGCGGAAGAGGACGGGCTGGCGGTTGTAGGCGCGCTGGTAGACGTTGTGCCCGAGCTCGTGGTGGACGGTGGCGAAGTCCTCCGCGCTGACGTCGATGCACATCTTGAGGCGCAGGTCGTCGACCCAGTCGACGCACCAGGCGCTCGCGTGGCAGACGACCTCGCGGTCGCGCGGGCGGGTGAAGAGGGAGCGCTCCCAGAACGTCTTCGGGAGCGGCGCGAAGCCGAGCGAGGTGAAGAAGCCCTCGCCGTAGCGGACCATCTGCCTCGCGTCGGTCTTCTTCGCGACGAGGACCTTCGTCAGGTCGTAGCCCGGGTCGGCGTCCTTCGGCGCGAGGAGCGGGTAGAGGTTCCCCCACTGCTGCGCCCACATGTTCCCGAGGAGGTGCGCCGGGATCGGCCCCTTCTCGGGGACGACGTCCCGGCCGTACGTCTCGCGGAGCTTCATCCGGACGTAGGCGTGGAGCGAGACGTAGAGCGGCCTCACCTGCTCCCAGAGCCGGTCGAGCTCCATCGCGTAGGCGTCGGGGGGCATGTCGTACTTCGCGCGCCACATCGCGCCCATGTCGGCGAAGCCGAGCTCCTTCGCACCGGCGTTCCCGAGCTCGACGTAGCGGGCGTAGTCCTTCCGGAGCGGCGCGCCGACAGCGTGCCAGCCGGCCCAGAGGGCCGCGAGCTCCTTCGGGTCGCGGCTCGTCGCCAGCCGGCGGGAGATCTCCTCGAGGTCCATCGGCTCTCCGCCGGGCGGCGTCCACTTGCCGCGGCCGTAGGCGCCCTCCATCCCGGCGGCGATCCGGGCGAGCTCCTCGCCCTTCTTCGGGTCCGCCGGGGCGGCGAGCGTGAGCGAGAGCTTCAGGAGCTTCAGCTTCCGGGCCGTCTCCGCGTCGAGCGCGAGGCCGTCGAAGCGGGTCGCCTCCTTGGCGAGGGAGGCCGCCAGCTCCATCCGGCGCTGGCCCGCGTCGGCGGCGATGAGCTCGGTGTCCTCGGTGATGAAGTTCGCGGCGACCCAGTTCGCGCGCTCGGCGCCGATCGAGACCTTCAGGAGCTCTCCCTCGGCCTTCTCGACGAACGCCTTCGCTTCGGCGGCGGTCGGGGCCTCGGCGGTCGCGGTCGTCGCGCCGAGCAGGACGAGGAGGAGCAGGAACGGGAGGGTCTTCTTCTGCATGAGGGCGTCACTCCGGCCGGCGATCATCCCACGCGACCGCGCCACCGGGAACGCCCGGGAACCGCCCCTCCCCTCCTCCTGCCGGGGTCAGCCCGGCAGCTCCCAGACGGTGATCGACCCGCCGACGAGGGCGATCCTCTTCCCTCGCGCCTTCAGGGCCCGAACGAGCTCGTCCACCTGCCGCGCCGCCGCCTCGCCCTCGAGTTCCCGCGTGAACGGGACCCCGAGCGTCTCCATCATGTGCGAGACGGCGTATCTCCCCGGACCGACCGGCCTGGCGGGGTCGAGGAGACGGGCTCCCCGGGAGTAGTAGTTCGTCGCGACGCCGCCGTACGCGACGATCGTCGTCGTCTCCTCCCACCCGCGCTCCGCGAGGAAGAGGTGGAGCCGGTAGAGATCCTGACCCCAGTCGACGTTCGAGTCGGAGAACCAGGCGCGTCCTCCCGCGGGTCCCCCGGCGAAGGTATTGAAGTAGGAGATCGGGGAGTCGCCGGCGGAGCGGAGCGAGACGCCGGCGGAGAGGACGAGGCCGGCGGCGGCCGCCGCGCGAAGGCGCGGGCGACCCGCCAGGCTCCGCCCGGCGACGACCGCTCCCGCGAAGACGAGGAGCGCCCAGACCGGCAGGAGGTGGCGCGCCCCGATGTTGAACGCGGACCGGGCCGACATCGCGAGGAGGATCGCCGCGAGGACGAGCGAGAGGAGCACCTCCGGCTTCGCCGCGCCCGGCGCTCCACCGCCGCCGCCACGGAGGCGCGCGACCCCGAGCACGGCCGCGAGCGAGAGAAGGACGAGGAACGCCGGCGTCGACTTCAGGAGCAGGGCCGCCGGGAAGTAGAGCGGGAAGCTCCGGTCCGAGACCTCGCCGTGGAAGAAGTTCGCTCCGCGCCCCCTCTCGCTCAGGAGGGCGACGCCCCGGGCCCCGGAGAGGTAGTGCCCGAGCGGCGGCACGGCCCTCGTGAGGGCGGCGTAACGCTCGATCTCGTCGGGGCGCGCGGGGCGTGATCCGAGGTACGTGCGAA
>CAZNSS010000049.1:0-12630 GCA_964575465.1 uncultured Holophagales bacterium
CCACGCCCTCCGGCTCCTCCTCGGGGCTGTCGGGGGAGACGAGGGCGACGCGCGCCCCCGGCGCGAGCGCCTTCGGGCGGACGGGTCCGGCGGCCGGCGTGGCGGCACGGGCTTCGCGCGGAAGGGCGAGGAAGGCCGAGGCGAGGGCGGCGTCGGCGAGGAGGCTTCGGCGCGTTTTCACGCGGAGATTCTATTCGCCGCTTCTGGACCCTGCCCCGGCGCGGCGTCAGAATCCGACGACGTCCGATGAGAAGCACCCCGCTCCCCGCGCCCTCGCCGTCTCTCTCCTCCCCCCTCGCCTTCCGGCCCCTCGGCGGGAGGGCCGCGTGACGCTCCGCGAGGGCCTCCTCCGCGTCCGCGCCGGCGAGGCCGCCCACCCGGCGGCGGTCGAGGCGTTCGAGCGCCTCGCGCGGGAGCACGGGACACCCCTCTACGTCTACGACGCGGAGACGATCCGCGAGCAGGCACGGTCGCTCCTCGCCGCGTTCGTCCCCCGCTTCCGGAGCGTGAAGGTCCGCTACGCGCTCAAGGCGAACACGAACCCCGAGATCGTCAAGCTCGTCCTCTCCGAGGGGCTCGCGCCCGAGGTCGTCTCCGAGGGGGAGATCCGGACCGCCCTCCTCGCCGGCGCCAAGGGGAGCGACGTCCTCTTCTCCTCCTCGTCCAAGAGCCCCTCCGAGATCGACTTCTCCCTGCGGCACGACGTCCTCCTGAACGTCGACAACCTCGAGGAGCTCGAGCAGGTCTCGGCGGCCGCGACGCGGCTCGGGACGACGGCGCGCATCTCGTTCCGCATCAACCCCGGCGTCGACCCCGACACGCTCCACCAGATCAACACCGGGATCCCCGAGTCGAAGTTCGGCGTCCACCTCGACGGCGGCATCGCGCGGAAGGGATACGAGACCGCGAAGGCCCTCCCCGGCCTCGCGATCACCGGCGTCCACTGCCATATCGGCTCCCAGATCGTCGACCCCGCCGGATACGAGAAGACGGCGCGCAGGATGCTCGCCTTCGCGCGGGAGCTGAAGGAGGACCTCGGCATCCGCCTCGCGTTCGTCGACCTCGGCGGCGGACTCGGGATCCCGTTCGCGGACGGGCAGAAGGTCATGAGCCCCGCCGACCTCGCCGAGGCACTGAAGCCGATCTGGGAGGAGGAGGTCGCGCTCCTCGGCTACGAGCCGGAGCTCTGGATCGAGCCGGGGCGCTTCCTCGTCGCCCAGGCGGGACTCCTCGTCGCACGCGTGAACTCCGTCAAGACGACGCCGGTGAAGACCTTCGTGAACGTCGACGCCGGCTTCAACACCCTCATGCGCCCGGCGCTCTACGGCGCCGCGCACCGCGTCCGCATCGTCGGGAAGACGGGCGCCCCGATGCTCCTCGACGTCGCCGGGGACGTCTGCGAGACCGGGGACATCCTCGCCGAGGGGCGCCAGCTGCCGAGGCCCGTGGCGGGCGACCTCGTCGTCTTCCTCGACGCCGGGGCCTACGGCTTCGTGATGGCGAGCGAGTACAACGCCCGCCCGCTCCCGGCCGAGGTCCTCGTCGACGGCGAATCCGTCCGCGTCATCCGCCGCCGCGGGACGTTCGAGGAGCTCCTCCGGGGCGTGCCCGCGGCGAGCGCCTAGCCCTCCGGCGTCGGCCGTTCCGGACCGACCCCGGCGCGAGGCCGCCCCCGGTGACGGAGGTCCGTCCCGTGCCGTGGGCGTGAGCGGGGACACAGCGGTTCGCCTGCGGGGTCCTATACTGTGGTGTTCAGGACACAACGGAATTCCCGGAAGGAGGGACGTCATGAAGCGACGCCTCTGGTTCTCCCTCTGGACGAGCCTGCTCGTCCTCCCGCTCCTCCTCGCATCGCCCGCGGCCGGTCTCTCGCGCGAGGTGCCGCTCGACGAGGTCTTCACCCGCGGCGAGGCGGTCTTCGTCGGGAGGGTCGCCTCCACGCGAACCGTCTGGGGCGAGGGGAAGAAGATGATCTGGACCGAGTACTCCTTCGACGTCCGCGAGACGTGGAAGGGAGAAGGGGGGGCCCGGAGGGTCGTCCGCGTCGCGGGCGGAAGGCTCGACGGGAAGGCGATCGTCCTCTCCCACGTCCCGGACTTCGAGGTCGGCGCCACGTACGTCGTCTCGGCCTACGGGAACGACCACCTCTTCGCCTCGCCCGTCGTCGGGACGGAGCAGGGGATGTTCCGGGAGGTCGTCGAGGAGAAGAGCGGCGAGACGCTCCTCGTCGACGTCGACGGGAGGCGGCTCGAGCGCGACGGCACCGGCCGCCTCAGGCGCGGCCGGCCCTCCGAGCCCGGCTCGCAGGCGGGACTCGTCCGCCTCGTCTCCGACCGCGAGCTCGCGCTCCGCGCCTCGGCGCTGGGCCCGAAGGCCACGCCGGCGGTGGTCTGGCGCGACGCCGCCGGGAACGTCGTCGAGAAGGCCCCCGCGCGGGTCGCGAAACCCCGGAACGGCATCCCCGTCCGGGTCGACGGCGCGACGGTGACGGTGACGTCGCTCCGGGAGCACGTCGCGAGGCTCCTGAAGGCAGAGGAGAGGTGACGCCGTGAAGAAGACGCTCCGCCTCCTCGCTTCCCTCCTCCTCCTCGCCCCGGCCCCCCTCCTCGCCCAGGCGAGCGCGAACGCGCGCTGGGTGGAGAACGAGGGATGCTGGTGCGGCTACCAGACCGGCGTCGTCCGCGACTACTGGGTCCGGGGGCGGAACGCCACCGCCGCGGACAAGCAGGCCACCGCCGACATGCTCGTCGAATGGAACCGGTACGTGAACCTCTTCAACGTGAAGATCGACTCGTCGACCTCCCTCGGGTCGAACAACGGCGTCAACGAGGTGAACACGTTCATCACCTCGAGCGAGTCGGACTTGCAGTACGGCTTCAAGATGGAGCCGGGGCTCTTCGGCCGCGCCGTCATGTTCCCCGACGACAACTTCGGGAACTTCAACGAGTGCCGGGACTTCGTCGCGACGGGCTGCGGTCCGTTCACGGAGACCGACGTCGTCATCAACGCGGGCTTCGGCGAGGGGTGGACCCCCGACTGGTTCAACCCCGGGAACGACCAGCGCGGGGGCCTCGCGATGATCCAGGCGACGGTCCTCCACGAGGTGGGGCACACGCTCGGCCTGCACCACATCTTCCAGCTGCCGGGGACGAACGCCGACAGCTTCTCGGTGATGAACTACGCGAACGACGACGCGGCCCGCTGGGTGACGCGGATCGACTCGAAGACGGTGAGGACCGAGTACCCGTCGCGGTCGAGCACGCTCCTCGACGTGGCGATCTACCCGCTCGTCTACGGGAACGACAAGTACGCCCAGGAGTACGCGACGATCTCGAAGAGCTCCGTGTCGCCGGGAGAGGCGTTCACGGCCGACCGCTGGACGCTCCAGAACGTGGGGAACCAGGCCGCCTCGAACGTCGTCGTCACCTTCTACGCCTGGCCGAAGAGCAGCGGGCGGCAGTACCCGCAGCCGGGAGACGTCGTCCTCGTGAACGGGTCCGTCGGCGCCGTCCCCGTGGACAGCGACGGGGCCTACACCGCGCCCCTCTCCGTTCCTTCCGGAACGGCCGCCGGCGAGTACTACGTCGGGGCCATCGTCACCGTGAACGGCAACGAGGACCAGGCGTGGGTCGCGGGGAAGCCGTCGAACAACCGCTTCATCTTCGGGCACGGCCCGCGGACCGTCCTGAGGGTCCTCTCCAGCGGGGGCGGCGGGACGCCCGTCGCCGCGGACTTCTCGTGGACGCCGGTCAGCCCGCTCGCCGGCCAGCCCGTCGGCTTCGTCGACGCCTCCCGCGGGAGCCCGACGACCTATTCCTGGAACTTCGGGGACAGCGCCTCCGGCAGCGCGAACACCTCGACGGCGAAGAGCCCGTCCCACACCTACGCGAATCCCGGCAGCTACACGGTCACGCTCGCCGTCTCCGGCGGCGGCTCCTCGAACCAGACGCAGCGGACCGTCACGGTCGCCGGCAAGCCGACCGGGAGCGGCACCGCGACCCAGACCCTCTTCGTCCCCATCGTCCTCGACGTGGCGGGCTTCGGCGGCGCCCGCTTCGGCTCCGAGCTGACTCTCGCCAATCGCGGCACCTCCACGACCACGGTCCGGATGACCTACACCGCAGCCAGCTACCTCGGCGCCACGGGGAGCGGGTCCGTCACGGAGACTCTCGCTGCGGGGCGCCAGCTCATCGTCCCCGACACCATCGCGTACCTCCGCGGCAAGAACCTCCCGATCCCCGGGGGCGGGACGAGCCAGGGGGGCACGCTCCGCGTGCGGTTCGAGGGCCTCTCCTCCGAGGACGCCGGCTACGCCGTCGTCAGGACGACGACGCCCTCCGGGAACGGCCGCGCGGGCCTCTCGTACCCCGGCCTGACGCCTTCGCAGCTCCTGAACGGCGAGTCGGTCATCGTCGGCCTCCGCCAGAACGCCGCCGACAGGAGCAACCTCGCCCTCGCGAACGCCGGGACGGTCGGGACGATCCGGCTCAGGGTCAACATCGTGAAGGGCGACGGGACGGAGTACAAGTACATCGACCCGGACATCGAGCTCGCGCCGGGGCAGTGGACTCAGATCGGCCGGATCCTCGAGCTCGCGGAATACACCGACGGCTGGATCCTCATCGAGCAGACGTCGGGCACCGAGCCCTACACGGCGTACGCCGTCTTCAACGACAACATCACGCAGGACGGCTCGTACGTCCCGGCGGTCCCGACCGAGACCGTCGACGCCTTCGGGACCGTTCCCGTCCTCGTCGAGACCTCCACGTTCCAGAGCGAGCTCGTCGTCTCGAACCTCTCGGAGGAGCCGGGCTACGCCTTCCTCGAGTACATCGAATCGCTCGCCGGAGGCGGGGATTCGACCGGCCTCTTCTACGTCGAGCTGAACCCCTTCGAACAGGCGATCTTCCCCGACATCCTCCAGGAGCTCCGTGCCGCCGGCGCGACGATCGGCCCGCGCGGCGCCGGCTACGCCGGCGCGCTCTCGGTCGCCTACGCGAGCGACACCTCCCTCCTCGTCGGCCTGTCCGGGGCGCGGACCGGCGCGCCCGCGCCGATCGGCGGCCAGTACGGCCTCTTCTACACGAGCCTCGCGGGAGCGGAGTCGGCCGTCGACGCGTGGATCTTCGGCCTCCAGCAGAACTCGGCCGCGAGATCGAACCTCGCGATCGTCAACGCCGGGCTCTTCAACGAGCCGATCACCGTCCGCGTCGAGGTCTTCAACGGCGCGACGGGCCAGAGGGTCTCCGAAACGACGGCCGGGCCGCTCGCGCCCGGGCAGTGGAAGCAGCTGGACGGGATCCTCGGCAGCACGACGAACGGGTACGTCCACATGACCGTCGTCTCGGGCTTCGACGCCTTCTTCGCGTACGCGACCGTCGTCGACGGGAGAGACAGGAACAGCGGGACGAACGACGGGAGCTACGTGCCGATGGTCGTCAGCCAGTGAGCGGGCGGCGGCCGCCGCGCCTATGATTCGGCCGCCGTGACGCACGAACAGGGAACCTCCAGGAAGGGCCGCCGGGACACCGGCGGCCCTCTCCTTCTCTCCGCCTCCCTCCTCCTCGCCGCCTGCACGTCGGCACCGCCCGCGAGCGCTCCGCCGGCCACGGGCCCGTCGGCGGCGATTCTCCCCGGCCGCGCACCCTCCGTCGCCTCGCTCACCCTCCGCGAGAAGGCCGGGCAGGTCGTCGTGGTCGGCTCCCGCGGCGTCTACCGCGCCGAGGACGACCCCGAGTACCTCGACCTCGCGCGGCTCGTCTCCGAGGAGGCGATCGGCGGCGTCATCTGGTTCCTCTCGACTCCCCTCGAAACGGCCGACCTGAACCACCGGCTGAACGCGAAGGCGAAGGTGCCGCTCCTCGTCGCCGCCGACCTCGAGTCGGGGCCCGGGATGCGATTTCCCGACCTCGTCTTCGGCCCCTCCGCGATGGCCGTCGCCGCGACCGGGGACCTCGACCTCGCCGAGCGCCGCGCACGGGCGACGGCCGAGGCGGCGCGCGCCCTCGGCATCCAGGTCGTCTTCGCGCCCGTCGCCGACGTGAACAACGACCCCGACAACCCGGTCATCAACGTGAGGAGCTTCGGCGAGGAGCCCGTCGCCGTCGGCCGCTTCGTCGCGGCGACGGTGAAGGGGCTCCAGGACGGGGGCGTCCTCGCGACGCTCAAGCACTTCCCGGGGCACGGCGACACCGCCGTCGACTCGCACCGGTCGCTCCCGGTCCTCTCCTTCGATCGCGCCCGACTCGACGCGGTCGAGCTGGTCCCGTTCCGCGCCGGTCTCGCGGCGGGCGCCCGGAGCGTCATGACCGCGCACCTCGCCGTTCCCGCGCTCGACCCGACACCCGCGCCGGCCCTCGAGGAGCCGGCACGGCCGCGGGACTTCCCGGAGGACGTGAGGGAGGTCGAGAGGGAGGGGACGCTCCCCGCCGTCGTCTCCCGCGCCATCACGACGAGGCTCCTCCGCGAAGAGCTCGGATTCGACGGCCTCGTCTTCACCGATTCGATGGAGATGGGCGGCATCGTCGCCCACTTCGAGACGGGCGAAGCCGCCGTCCGCGTCCTCGAGGCGGGAGGCGACGTGGTCCTGATGCCGCCCGACCCGAGGACCGCCATCGAGGCGATCGTCGCCGCCGTGAAGGGCGGGCGGCTCCCCGAGGCCCGGCTCGACGAGGCGGTGGGTCGCCTCCTCGCCGAGAAGGAGCGCCTCGGGCTCTTCCGCGAGCGGAGGACCCCGCTGGAGGAGGTCGCCCGGAACGCGGGGACGCTCGCCCAGAAGTCGACGGAGGAGGAGGTCGCGCGACGCGGCCTGACGCTCGTCCGCGAGGCCCCGGGCGCGCTCCCCTTTCGGGACGGCGCGAGGCTCCTCGCCGTCGCCGTCCACGACGAGCGGACCGCCGCCGCCATCGACACGACTCTCCAGGCCGAGCTGAAGAAGCGCGCTGCGGCGCTCGAATTCGTCCGGCTCGACCCGACGTCGTGCACCGGGGAGGGAGGGGCCCTCGCCGAGAAGGCGAAGGCGGCCGACGCCGTCCTCGTCGCCCTCTTCGTGAGGCCGCGCTCCGGGCGCGGGACGATCGAGATCCCGGCGGAGGGAAAGGCGGCGATCGCCGCGCTCCTCGGGTCCGGCAGGCCGGTCGTCGCGGTCTCCTTCGGGAGCCCCTACCTCCTCCGCGACGTGCCCGCCCTCTCGACCTACCTCTGCGGCTACGGCCCCCAGGCTCTCGTCCAGGCGGCCGCGGCGCGCGCCCTCTACGGCGAAGCGGCGATCGAGGGGAAGCTCCCCGTGACGATCCCGGGGATCGCGCCCCGGGGGACGGGACTCCGGAAGGAGGCGGTGAGATGACGGTCCCGGCGACTCCAGGCCGCCCGCGAGCCAGTGGCTCCCTCCTCGCGCCGGCGCTCCCGTTCCTCCTCTCCGGGCTCGCGGCCGTGGCCGGCCCTCCGCCGCTCGAGACCGTCGCACCGGCTGCCGTCGGCCTCTCGCCCGCCCGCCTCGCGAGAATCGACGCCGTCGTCGCCGCGGCGATCGCGAAGAAGGAGATCCCGGGCGCCGTCGTCCTCGTCGGGCGGCACGGCAAGGTCGCCTTCCGGAAGGCCTGGGGAGACCGTGCCCTCGCGCCCTCCGTCGAGCCGATGACCGTCGACACGGTCTTCGACCTCGCTTCGCTCACGAAGTGCGTCGCGACGGCCTCGGCCGTCATGACGCTCGTGGAGGAGGGACGCCTCCGGCTCACCGACCCGGTCGTCGCCTACCTCCCGGAGTTCGGGACGGGGGGCGGGGAGCGGGAGCAGGTCACCGTCGAGCAGCTCCTCGCCCACCGCGGCGGGCTCGTCGCCGACGACCCGATGGACCTCTACCAGGGGAATCCCGCGGAGATCTTCGCGCGGAAGTACCGCACCCGCCTCCTGAACCCTCCCGGGAAGCGGTTCCTCTACTCCGACGCCGGGTACGAGGTGCTCGGGGAGATGGTCCGGGCCGTGACCGGCGAAACGCTCGACGTCTTCGCGCGGCGGGCGGTCTTCGAGCCTCTCGGCATGTCCGAGACGGAGTTCCGCCCCCTCGGCAGGGGAGGGCGGCTCCCCGTCGCGCGGATCGCGCCCACCGAGAAGGTCGACGGCGTCTTCCTCCGGGGGGAGGTCCACGACCCGCGGGCCCGGGCGCTGGGGGGCGTCGCCGGGCACGCCGGACTCTTCGGCACCGCCGACGACCTCGCCCGCTTCTCCCGCGCGCTCCTCGGCGACGGCGGGGGCTGGCTCTCGCCGGCCGGCGTCGCCGCGATGACGCGGATCCGCGACTTCGGGGACGGGGACCTGCGGGCGCTCGGCTGGGACGTCGAGACCCACTACTCGACGAGCCGGGGCGACCTCTTTCCGCTCGGCTCCTTCGGCCACACGGGCTGGACAGGGACGTCGATCTGGCTCGACCCGACGACGGACACGTTCGTCGTCCTCCTCTCGGCCCGGAACCACCCCGATGGCGCCGGGAACGCGATTCCCCTCCGGTCGCGCCTCGCCACGGTCGTCGCCGCTTCCATCGTCGACGCGTCCACGCCGGAGCTCCGCCTCGCCTCGGAACGGATCACCCGCCTGACGGCCCGCCCCTCCGCGCCGGTCGCGCGGGAGAAGGGACCGGCGCCTGCCCTCCCGTTCGACGTCCGCGCGGGCCTCGACGTCCTCGAGGCGTCCGGCCTCGCCGCGGTCAAGGGAAAGCGCGTCGCCCTGCTGACGAACTCCACCGGCGTGACCCGCGACGGGAGGACGGCCGCTTCGGTCCTCCTCTCCGAGAGGGCGAAGGCCGCCGGCGTGACGCTCGTCCGCCTCTTCTCCCCCGAGCACGGCCTCGCCGCGGCGCTCGACGAGAAGGTCGGCGACGGCGTCGACCCGTCGACCGGCCTCCCGATCGTCTCCCTCTACGGGGAAAGGCGCCGTCCCGAACCGAAGGACCTCGAGGGCCTCGACGCGGTCGTCGTCGACCTCCAGGACGCGGGCGTCCGCTTCTACACCTACCTCACGTCGATGACCTACGTCATGGAGGAGTGCGCGAAGGCGAAGGTCGCCGTCGTCGTCCTCGACCGCCCGAACCCGATCGGGGGCGAGGTCGTCGAGGGGCCGCCCGCCGACCCGGAGAGGCTCTCGTTCACGGCCGTCCACACCGTCCCGGTGCGCACCGGGATGACGATCGGCGAGACGGCCCGGATGCTCAACGAGGAGCGGAAGATCGACGCGACGCTCACCGTCGTCGCCCTGCGCGGCTGGAAGCGCTCCCTCTGGTACGACGAGACGGGTCTCCCGTGGGTCGATCCCTCGCCGAACCTCCGCTCGGTGACCCAGGCCGCCCTCTATCCCGGCGTCGCCCTCCTCGAGACGACGAACGTCTCGGTCGGGCGAGGGACCGACGCCCCGTTCGAGCTCGTCGGCGCCCCCTGGATCGACGCCGAGCGGCTCGCCCGGACGCTGAACGTCCGTGGGATCGCGGGCGTGCGATTCGCTCCCGTGGCGTTCACGCCCGCTTCGTCGAAGTACGCCGGCGAGCGCTGCCGCGGGATCCGGGTGACCGTCACCGACCGGGGCGCTCTCCGGTCGGTGACGCTCGGCGTGGAGATCGCGACGGCCCTTCGCGACCTCCACGCGAAGGAGTGGAAGCGGGAGCGCTTCGGCGACCTGCTCGCGAGCGGCGCCGCCGCCGTCCGGTTCGAGCGGGGAGAGACGGCCTCCCAGCTCGTCTCCGGCTGGGCCGCCGGGCAGATGGAGTTCGAGAGGCGGCGGGCGCCGTACCTGCTGTACGAGTGAGGCGGGACGGGAATAGACGCCGCCTCACCGCGTTCTGGTAAAACGTCGTGGCGGACCGCCGCCCGAGTCCGACCGAGGAGGATCACCGATGGCCGAAACCCGCCCCGCCTCGTTCCGCGCCCGCAGCAAGGAGGACGAGTACTTCCTCCGGGCCGAGGCCGAGCTGCTCGAGACGATTCGTGCCCGCGCGGCGAAAGAGGCCGAGCGCCGCGCGCTGGGCGAGTACCACGGCGTCCAGGACGAGGTCATCCTGAAGGCCTTCGAGGAGGCCGGCTACGACCGGGAAACCGTCCAGATCCTCCACCTCGTCCCGATCCTCCAGGTCGCGTGGGTCGACGGCGAGGTGTCGAAGGCCGAGCGGGCCGAGATCCTGAAGATCGCCGCGGCGCGGAACGTCGTCGAGGGGACGCCCGTCCACGCGAAGCTCCTCTCGTGGCTCGACGCACCGCCTCCGCCCCGGTTCTTCGAGCGGACGATGGAGATCATCTCCCGCCTGCTCGAGCTCTTCCCCGCGGAGAAGAGGGAGGCCCTCCAGAGCGACGTGATGGCGGCCTCTCTCTCCGTCGCCTCCGCCTCCGGCGGCTTCCTCGGCCTCGGGAGCAAGGTCTCCGTCGACGAGAAGGCGCTCATCGAGAGCTTCGCCGCGGGCTTCGAGAAGGCCCACAAGGCCGCCCTCGAGAAGGCCGCGAAGAAGGCCTGAGACCACGGGGGCCAGAGGCCACGAATGGGGTCAGGTCTCGAATGGTGTATTGTTGAGAACAATACACCATTCGAGACCTGACCCCCCTTCCTCGAGCCTACGCGTCCTTGAAGGGGATGTCGGGTCCGTCGCCGGAGTCCGGCGGGGTCGGGTTCTGGAGAACCTTCCGGAAGAAGCGAACGGTGAAGAAGACGATGACCGACCAGGTCACCCCCAGCATCGCCCAGGCGGCTCCGGTCACGAGGCCCTCCTCTCCTTCTTCCGGAATGCGACGAAGACGAGAAGCCCGCAGGCGCCGAAGACGAGGGTGAGGAGGATCCGGCTCAGGTCCTTCACCATCCGGGACGTCACCTCCCCGTTCGGCCCGTGCCAGCCCCCCGTGTCCCCCACGTGCATCAGCTTGCCGAGGATGCTCCCGGCCGAGAGCGACCACCCCTTCCCGTCGAGGAGCCCGCTCACGGCCGCTCCCCAGTCGCCCCCGGCGGGCTGGACGAGGGCGCCGAAGAAGACGACGGCGATGAAGACGGGCGTGACGTACGGGATGACCCAGCGGTAGATCCACGGGACCTTCATGTCGGCCCCGCGCGTGATCTCCTCCCATCCCTTCTCCATCCCGAAGATCCAGGCGAAGACGACGATCTCGAGCAGCGCGAAGACGACGAGGGAGAAGGTCCCCGTCCAGAAGTCGAACTCGTCGAACGAGCCGCCCGGGTAGAGCCAGACGCACCACATCCCGAGGACGAACGTCGCGCCTCCGAAGAGGAGCGCCCCCTTCGTCCGCGCCGTCCCGAACTCGTCCGAGAGGAACGCCATGATCGGCTGCCCCATCGCGAGGGACGAGGTGATCCCCGCGAAGAAGAGGAGGCCGAACCACATCGCCCCGGCGACCGGCGCGAACCAGCCCCAGTTGTTGAAGAGGGTCGGGAGCGTCAGGAACCCGAGCGAGAAGCCGCTCCCCCCCTTCGTCGCGCCCTGGACCGCCGCGAGGCCGAGGTAGGCCGTCGCGATCGGGATGAGGAGCGTCCCGCCGAGGATCACCTCGACGAACTCGTTCATCCAGCCGGCGCTCGCGGCGTTCAGCGCGACGTCGCGGTCCCGCCGGACGTAGGAGGCGTAGCAGTGGATCGAGCCCATGCCGAGAGAGAGGGTGAAGAAGATCTGCCCCGCGGCCGCGAGCCAGACGTTGAAGTCGCCGAGACCCGACAGGTCCGGGTTCCAGACGAAGTTGAGACCCTTCAGGGGGCTCTCGACGACGCCCGGGTCGCCCACGCCGAGTGAAAGGCCCCGGACGGCGAGGACGACGCCGAAGAGGATCAGGAGCGGCATCCCGATCTTCGCCGCGAGCTCGATCCCCTTCGCGAGGCCCCGCGAGAGGACCCAGACGTTCAGGCCGAGCGTCAGGACGAAGAAGAGGGTCGCCTCGGGCGGGAGCGACGTGATCGAGCCGGCGTGCTGCCCGAGGTAGTGCGGGAAGAAGTCCGTCGCCGGCGTCGTCCGGAACGTCCCCTTCAGCGAGTGCCAGACGTAGGCGAGCGTCCACGACTCGATGTAGCAGTAGTAGGCCGCCAGCGTCAGGTTCGTGAACAGGCCGAAGATGCCGACGTACTTCAGGAAGCGGCTCTTCCCCATCCGGTCGAGCATCCCCGGGACCGAGTGGTGGCCGAACTGCCCGCCGTAGCGCCCGATCGCCCACTCGACCCAGAGGAGCGGGATCCCCATCAGGACGAACGAGACGAGGTAGGGGACGAGGAAGGCTCCGCCGCCGTTCTGAGCGGCCTGCGCCGGGAAGCGGAGGAAGTTCCCGAGCCCCACGGCGTTGCCCGCCATCGCCAGGACGAGCCCCGCCCGCGACGCCCACTGTTCCTTCTGTGCCTTCATCGGCACCCCCTCTTCGAGATGAGGCAGGGTAGCCGCGGCCGCGAGCGGGCGTCAACGCGGAAGGCGCGGGACGCGCGAGAATCGGCGGCGATGAAGGTCGCCCTCCTCCAGCTCGACATCGCCTGGGAAGACGTTCCCGCGAACCACGCCCGCGCGTCGCGGCTCCTCGACCAGGCCGCCGCCCTCGGCGCCCGGCTCGCGATCCTCCCGGAGATGTTCGCGACGGGCTTCTCGATGGACGGCCGGCGGATCGCCCAGCC
>CAZNSS010000050.1:0-12608 GCA_964575465.1 uncultured Holophagales bacterium
CTGGCCGCGCCCCCGCCCGAGCCGGCCGCCCTGCCGGCGCAGCCGTCCGCGGACGAGCTCACCGGGCTCGACTTCTGCCTCGACCAGGGAATGGTGGTCGACGCCGCCGAGCGGCTGCAGTCTCTCGAAGGGCGTTTCCCCGGCGATCCCGAGCTCGCGGCGCGCCGGCTGCGCCTCGAGGGGGGGCGTGGGGGAAGCGAGGGGCCGCGCGCGGCCCTGCACGACATCCTCTCCGACGACCTCGACTCCGTCCTCGACGCCCAGCTCGGCAGGGCGCTCACGGAGGACATGGTCCGCGACCTGCCCGCTTCCACCGCCGCGCCGGCGCCGCACGCGGGGGCACCCGTCCTCGACGAGTCGGGTCTCTTCTCCGACGAGCAGGAGTTCTTCAACTTCGCCGACGAGCTCCACACGGAGCTGCGGAGGGAGGGCGAGGTCACGCACGGCGACGAGGGCCGGGAAGTCTCCCTCGAGGAGATCTTCCGCGACTTCAAGAAGGGGGTCGAGCAGCAGCTCTCGCCGGAAGACTTCGAGACCCACTACAACCTCGGGATCGCCTACAAGGAGATGGGGCTCACCGACGAGGCGATCGGCGAGTTCCAGCTGGCCGCGAAGGACCCGCTCCACGCCGTCGAGTGCTGCGCGATGCTCGGCCTCTGCTTCCTCGAGAAGGGCCTGCCGCAGCTCGCCGTGAAGTGGTACCGGAAAGGCCTCGAGACGGCCGGCATCAAGGAAGACGACCGGCTCGGCCTCCAGTACGCCATCGCCGGCGTCCTCGAGCAGATCGGGGACCGCGAGGGTGCCTACCGGGCGTACGTCGAGATCTTCGGCGCGAGCGCCTCCTACCGCGACGTGTCCGACCGCATCAGGGAGCTGAAGCCCTTCGTGCCGTCCTGATCACGGGCCGAGGGCCCCGTCGTCGTCGCCTGTCCGGCGGTTGCCGCCGTCAGCCCTTCTTCGCGGGCCCGTTCTCGCGGAGCCTGGCGTGGTAGTCCGTCGGCGCCCGCTTGCTGAGGCCCTCGCCGCGTCGGGCCGCCTCGAAGGCCGTCCGCAGCGTCGCCATGTACTCCTCGCGGTGCCGGTAGAGCCGCTTCAGCGGGCGCGGCGCGTGGCGCGCCAGGGCGTAGGCCGTCAACAGCGGGAGCGCGATCGTGGCGTCGCAGTAGCAGACGACGGTGTCGGGGAGAGCGTTCGGGTCGATCTTTCCCCAGGAGACCGCCTCGGAGGGCGTCGCACCCGAGAGGCCGCCCGTGTCGGGCCGCGCGTCGGTGAGCTGGAGGAAGAAATCGTGACCCGCCTCGTCGATGCCGAGGACCTCCTGGATCTGCGGCTCGGTCTGGAGGAGGAAGTTCTTCGGGCTCCCGCCACCGACGATGAGGACCGCGCTCTTCCCGCCCGCGCGCTTGGCGCCGTAGACGATCGACGCGGTTTCGTTCACGTCGGCCGAGACGTCGAAGGAGAAGCCGCCCCCCTCGAGGGCGCGTCGCGCGACGTTCATCCCGATCGACGAGTCGCCGGGCGAGCTCGTGTAGATCGGCACGTCGTATCGGTAGGCCGACGCGAGGACCGACTGGTCGGGCGCGACGCGGAGCGTCTTCTGCCGCGCGGCGAGGTAGCGCCCCGCGAGCCAGTGGAACTCGGCGGTCGACATGGGCCGCTGGAAGTCGGGCGCCTTGAGCATCTCGCGGAAGAAGGCGTCGGTGTCGAGGAGGACTTCGTAGGGGAAGACGATGTCGTAGATCCGGATGACGCCGTCGTTGCGCAGGGCGACGTCGTCGAACGTCGGTCGCCCCTCGTGGATCGGCATCCCGAGCCCGTGGTGGACGTCGTGGTAGAGGTTCGCGCCCGTCGAGATCATCCAGTCGATGAAGCCGGCCTTCATGAGCGGAATGAGGCAGGCCAGGCCGAGGCCGGCCGGCGTCAGGGCGCCCGTCAGCGAGACGCCGACCGTCACCTCGGGGTCGAGCATCTTCTTCACGAAGAGGCCGCAGCCCTCGCGGAGGCGGGCGGCGTTGTAGGCCGAGAAGGTCTGGTCGATGAGGTCGGCGGCGCGGACGCTCCCGCGAACGGCGCGGGGCGCGATGCGGCGACCGGAGAGGAACGGGCTCTTTGCTTTCGGCTTGGCCATACGGCCGGGAACCGTAGCAGGGCCGGCTTCAAACGGAAAGGGGCGGAGCGCCGGTATCATGGGGATTCCGATGACGAGCGCCTCCGCCGAAGGCCCGAGCGACGCGCCGCTGCTCTCCGTCCGGTCCCTCGCGGTGGCCTTCGACGGCACGCTCGTCGTCGACGGCGTCTCGTTCGACCTGGCGCGAGGCGAGGTCGTCGCCCTCGTCGGAGAGTCGGGCTCGGGGAAGACGGTCACAGGCCTCTCGCTCCTCGACCTCGTCCCCTCGCCGGGGCGCCGCGTCGGCGGACAGGTCCGCTTCGAGGGCCGCGACATCGGCTCCCTCGCGGGCGACGAGCTGCGCCGCCTGCGGGGCGGAGGGATCGGCTTCGTCTTCCAGGAGCCGGGCGCCGCGCTCGACCCCGTCCGCACGATCGGGAGCGAGCTCCTCGCGGTGCTCCGGCGCCACCGCGGGCTCACCGGGGCCGAAGCTCGGCGCGAGGCCGTGTCGTGGCTCTCGAGGGTGGCGCTCCCGGACCCCGAAGCGCGGATGGACGACCTCCCGCACCGGATGTCGGGCGGGATGAGACAGCGCGCGATGATCGCCCTCGCGCTCGCGGGAGGGCCCCGGCTCCTCGTCGCCGACGAGCCGACGACGGCGCTCGACGTGACGATTCAGGCTCAGGTCCTCGAGCTCCTCGGCCACCTGCGCGACGAGCTCGGTCTCGCCGTCCTCCTCGTGGCCCACGACCTCGGCATCGTGGCGGAGATCGCCGACCGGGCGCTCGTGATGTACGCGGGGGAGATCGTCGAGGAGGCGCCCGTCGCGCGGCTCCTCGTCGTTCCCGAGCACCCCTACACGAAGGCGCTCCTCGCCTCCCGCCCCGACGCGGCGGCCGGTGCGGGGCGAGCGATGCTCCCGGCGATCGGCGGCGCGGTCCCCGAACCGGGCGCCTGGCCCCCAGGGTGCCGGTTCGCGCCGCGCTGTCCCGCCGCCATCGACCGCTGCAGCCACGAGCACCCGAGGGCCGCGTCCCGGCCGGGAGGGCGTGTCGCGTGTTTCCTCGCCCCGGAAAATCGACCGTGACTTCCGTCGCCCCTCCCGCTTCCCGCCCGGAGCCGCTCCTGTCCGTCCGCGGCCTCGCGAAGGCGTTCCGCGGCCACCGGCCGGCCCTCTGGGGCGGTACCCGGCGCGAGGTCCGCGCGGTTTCCGACGTCTCCTTCGACCTCGCGGCCGGGGAGACGCTCGCCCTCGTGGGCGAGTCGGGCTCGGGAAAGAGCACGACGGCACGCCTCGTCCTCCGGCTCCTCCTCCCCGACGCGGGAGAGGTCCGCTTCGGCGGACGGGACTGGCTCTCGCTTTCCCTCTCCGAGCTGAATCGCGCCCGCCGCGACGTCGGCGTCGTCTTCCAGGACCCCGGCGGCTCCCTGAATCCCCGAATGGACGTCGGCGCGATCGTCGGCGAGCCGCTCGCGATCCACCGGATCGGGACCGCTGCCGAGAGGGGCGGCCGGGTCCGCGAGCTGCTCCGCTCCGTCGGGCTGCCCGAGGCCGCCGCCGAACGGAAGCCGGGGGAGTTCTCCGGCGGGCAGAAGCAGAGAATCGCCATCGCCCGGGCGCTCGCCACCTCGCCGAAGCTCGTCGTCCTCGACGAGCCGGTCTCCGCCCTCGACGTCTCCGTCCGCGCGCAGGTCCTGAACCTCCTCCTCGAGCTCCAGGAGAAGACGTCGTCGAGGCCCGCCTACCTCTTCATCGGCCACGACCTCGGCGTCGTCCGCCACCTCGCGGACCGGACGGCGGTGATGTACCTCGGGCGAATCGTCGAGGAAGGGCCGACCGCCGAGGTCCTCGGCTCGCCCCGGCATCCGTACACCGCCCTCCTGCTCGCCTCCCGGCCCGGACCCGGTCGGGGAGCGGACCCTGCCGCCACCCGCCGGCGGAGGGTCGCGGGAGAGCCGGCATCGCCCGCCAGCCCGCCGCCCGGCTGCGCATTTCACCCGAGGTGCCCGCGCGCGGGCGACCGCTGCCGGACCGAGCGTCCGTCCGAGACCATCGAAGCGCCGACCCTCCTCCGGAGGTTCGCGTGCCACGACCCCGAACCCCCCCTCGAGGGAAACTTTTTCCCCCCAATCTCGTAAGGGATTGGCGTGGATAGACCTGGCAAGGAGGAAGCCTTGAAGATCGACGATCGGGAGCGCCGTTTCCCGCGCCGCGCGGCCGCGGCCGCGCTCCTCGCCCTGACCCCGTTCTGGAACGGTGCCGCCCTCGCGACCGGGGCGGTCGGCGTCGTGACCGTTCCGATCGAGAGCGGGAAGCGGCAGGCCCAGCCTCTCCCGGATGGGGAGAAGATCGAGCTCAGCCTTTCGCAGGCCATCGAGCTGGCCCTCAGGAACGCGCTCGACCTCGACGTCTCCTCGCTGAACTACCAGCGGGTCGGCTTCAGCATCGGGTCGGCCTCGGGCATCTTCGACCCGAACCTGACGGCCTCGGTCGGGGCGGACTCCCGCAAGTCGCCCCAGACGTCGAGCTTCCAGTCGCTGGCCGCCGAGTCGCAGAGCTACGACCTCGGGATCGCGGGCCTCACCCAGATCGGCACGCAGTACAGCCTCGGTTTCGGCGGCACGCGTTCCGACGCGCCGACGACGACGAACATCCCGGGCTACATCCAGGTCAACCCGACGTTCGGGGCCGGCGTGACGGCGTCCGTCACCCAGCCCCTCCTCAAGGGGTTCGGCAGGGACGTGAACACGCGTCTCGTCGTCCAGAGCCGGCTCGCCCGCGACTCGTCGGCCTGGAGCTTCGTCGCGACCGTGCAGAACGCGGTCCAGCTGGTCGAGAACGCCTACTGGGACCTCGTCTACGCCAACGCGAACCTCGAGTCGAAGAGGGAAGCCCTCGACCGCGCGAAGGACTTCAACCGGATCACGAAGATCAAGATCGACGTCGGCGCCCTCGCCCCGATCGAGATCGTCCAGACCGAGGTGACGATCGCCCAGCGCGAGCAGGAGATCATCCTCGCCGAGGGCCAGATCGGAGACGCGCAGGACCGCCTCAAGCGGCTGCTCAACGTGACCGACCTCTCCACCTGGAGCCGCCCGATCGTCCCGACCGACAAGCCGGCCGAGGAGAAGGTCGAGATCGACGTCGAGGCGGGGATCCAGACGGCGATCGAGGGCCGGCCCGAGGTGAAGCAGGCGCTCGTCGACATCGAGTCGAAGAAGGTCAGCGTCGTCTACAACCGCAACCAGCTCAAGCCGCGCCTCGACGCGAAGGGCAGCTACGGCCTCTCGGGGGTCGGCTTCAACAACGACGCGATCCGGGAGGGCTCGAGCTACTCGGACGCCTACTACCAGATCCGCGACTTCGACTACCCGAACTGGTCCGTCGGCCTCAACTTCGCGGTCCCGATCGGCAACCGGACGGCGAAGGCGAACGCGGCCATCGCCGCCACCGACCTCGACCTCGCCCGGACGAACCTCGCTCTCCTCAAGCAGAACCTCTCGCTCGAGGTGCGCACCGCGGCCCGGAACGTCGACACCGCCCGGCGCTCCGTCGCGGCCGCGAAGAAGGCCCGCGAGCTCGCCGACCGGAACCTCGACGCCGAGAGGAAGAAGTTCGACAACGGCATGACGACCTCCTTCACGGTCGCGCAGGTCCAGAACGACCTCACGACGGCGCGGTCCAACGAGCTCCTGGCGATCGCCGGTTACCTGAAGTCGATGGTCTCCTGGCACAAGGCGGTCGGCGACCTCCTGGCCGTCAAGAACGTCCAGGTGGCCGGCCTCCCGGAGGAGATGCACAAGGCCCCCGAGGAGGGAGGGCGCCCGTGAGCGACGCCTCGCCCGGCGCCGTTCCGACGGCGCCAGGAGCCCCGGAGCCGGGGCCTTCCCCCTTCGCCGCCCTCGCCGGGACCTTCACGAGCCCCGCAGCCACGTTCGCGGGGCTCGTCCGCCGCCCGACGTGGTGGCTCCCGCTCCTCCTCTGGCTCGCCGGGATCGGCGTCGTCGTCCTCGTCTCGACGCCCAAGATCGACATGGAGCGGACCTTCCGGGAGATGTTCGAGAAGCGCGCCGCGAAGACGGGGCAGTCGCTCTCGGACGAGCAGATCCGCGAGATGGTCGCCCGGTCGAACCGGAGCCCCGCGAAGGCCGCAGCCTGGGCGCTTCCGACGTCGGCCGTCATGTTCCTCCTCGTCGTGCTCCTGCTCTGGGGCGGGGCGCGCGTTTCGGGGGCGGAGGCGACGTTCGGCCAGACTCTGGCCGTCTGGGCGCACGCGAACCTCCCGAACGTCGTCGGGCTCGCCGTGTCCATTCCGATCGTGGCGTCGCTGCCCGAGGCCTCCGAGACGCAGTTCTCGATCCAGCGGGCCCTGAAGTCGAACGTCGGGGCGTTCCTCTCGCCGGAAGCGCCGGCCCTCCTCTCCTCGGTCGCCTCGTCGATCGACGTCTTCAGCCTCGCCTCGCTCGCCCTCCTCGTCGTCGGGATGAAGAAGCTCCCGGGGCTCTCCGCGGGAGCCGCCGTCGCCGTCCCCGTCGTCCTCTGGGCGGTCTACGTGCTCGGAAAGGCGGCCCTCGCGGCCGCGTTCCTGGGGTGATGCCGTGTCCGTGCTGATCGAGATGAAGGAGATCGAGAAGACCTACGTCGTGGGCGAGGAGAAGGTCCGCGCCCTTCGCGGGGTCAGCTTCACCATCGGCCGGGGCGAGTACGTCGCGATCATGGGTCCCTCGGGTTCGGGCAAGTCGACGCTGATGAACCTCATCGGCTGTCTCGACACGCCGTCGGGGGGGACGTACCTCCTGAACGGGCACCTCGTCCAGGACCTCGACGACGACGAGCTGGCCCGGATCCGGAACAAGGAGATCGGGTTCGTCTTCCAGACCTTCAACCTCCTTCCTCGGACGAACGCCGTGCAGCAGGTCGAGCTCCCGCTCGTCTACGCCGGCCTCCCGCGCAAGGAGAGGCGGGAGAAGGCCGACAAGGCCCTCGCGCACGTCGGGCTGACCGACCGGGCGCACCACAACCCGAACGAGCTCTCGGGCGGCCAGCGGCAGCGGGTCGCCATCGCCCGGGCCCTCGTCACGAACCCCTCGATCCTCCTCGCCGACGAGCCGACGGGGAACCTCGACTCGCAGACGGGCGAGGACATCATGCGGCTCTTCCGCGAGCTGAACGAGCAGGGGAACGCCATCGTCCTCGTCACCCACGAGGAGGACATCGCAGCGCACGCCAAGCGGATCATCCGGATCCGCGACGGGCTGATCTTCGACGACCGCCCGAACGACTCGAGCCGGGCGGAGGCGTTCTCCCGCGCGAAGAAGGTCGCCCTCGAGTCCTGAGGCCCTGAAACGGCGAAGGACGGGCGCCGGCCTCCCGGCGCCCCTGCCTCAGGACTTCGCCGGAAGCTGGATCGCGAGCGTCTCGAGCGAGAGCGTCAGGTCGACGTTTCGGACGGTGGCCCCGGGCAGCGCCCCGACGTTCGCCGGCGCGAAGTTCAGGATCCCCCGGATCCCGGCGTCCGCGAGCACCCGCGCGGCCGCCTCGGCGCTCTCGGCCGGGACGGCGAGCACCCCGATCTCGGCGCCGAGCTCCGCGACCGACTCCCGGAGCGTCGCCGCGTGGCGGATCGGGATCCCGGTGCGCGACCTCCCGCCCACCTTCCTCCCGTCGACGTCGAAGAGGGCGGCGACCCGGAACGACTCCCCGTTGAAGTTCCTCGAGTCGGCCAGGGCCTGGCCGAGGTGGCCCGCGCCGACGATGACGAGGACGCGGACCCGGTCGAGGCCGAGAATCGATCCGAGGCGTGCCCGGAGGTCGCCGACGCGGTAACCGACGCCTCTCACGCCGAACTCGCCGAGGTGGGCGAGGTCCTTTCGGATCTGCGCCGCGTTCATCCCGAAGCGGTGGGCGAGGCCGAGCGACGAGACGGTGCCGACCCCTTCCGCCTCGAGGAGGCGCAGCCCCCGCAGGAGGAGCGAGAGGCGGTGCGTCGCGGCCTCGGAGACTCCCTCGCGCCGCGGCCGGGCCGCCGGGGATGGGAGGCCCCCCCCGAGCCCTCCCGACTCCGTGGGGCGCGCTCGCATGGGCTTCAGCCGGGGAGGGACTGGACGGCCGCCCGGGCCATGTCGAGGAGGGGGCGGGGGAGGACGCCCAGGACGAGCATCGCCGCCGAGACGAGGATGTAGGCGGCGCCCGAGAGGACGTCCTCTTCCGCGGCAGCGACCTCGCGGGTCGGTTCCTTCATCCAGAGGTAGTAGACGACCCGGAGGTAGTACCCCGCCGAGACGAGGCTCCCGAAGATGCCGACGAGGGCGAGGGTGATGAGGCCCGCGTCGACCGCGGCGCGGAACACGAGGAGCTTCCCGATGAACCCGACCGTCGGCGGCAGGCCCGTCAGCGAGAGCATCGCGAGCGTCAGGACCGTCGCGGCGAAGGGCCGCCGGCGGCCGAGGCCGGCGAGGTCGGCGAGCGGGTGGGGCTCCCTCTCGCCGTTCGAGAGGGCCGCCACCGCGAGGAACGCGGCGATGTTCGTCGCCAGATAGCCGGCGAGGAAGACGAGGATCCCCTCGAACGCCTTCCCGTCGAACGTCGCGAGGCCGATGGCGACGTAGCCCATCTGCGCGATGCCCGAGTAGGCGAGCATCCGCTTGAGGTCGCGCTGCGCGAGGGCGACGACGTTCCCGAAGAGGATCGAGAGGATCGCCAGGATCGAGAGGAGCGGACGCCACGGCTCTCCGAGCCCCGCGGGCGCGAGCGTCGCGAGGACCTTCACCGCGACGACGACGGCGCCGGCCTTGGGGGCCGTCGAGAGGAAGGCGACCGCGGGGGTCGTCATCCCCTGGTAGACGTCCGGGGCCCACGAGTGGAACGGGACGAGGGCGATCTTGAAGGCGAGGGCCGCGAGGATCGCGAGGAGCCCCACCTGGAGCATCGGGTCGGAGAAGCCTTCGCCGGAGGCGAGCGCCCCCTTCAGCGTCGAGAGGCGGGTCGAGCCGAGGCGCCCGTAGACCGTCGCGACGCCGTAGAGGAGGAACGTCGAGGCGAACGCTCCCATCAGGAAGTACTTCATCCCGGCCTCGGCCGCCTCGGGGACGTCCCGGTACCAGGTCGCAAGGACGTAGAGGGCGATCGACATCAGCTCGAGGCCGAGGAAGACGACGAGGAGGTCGTTCCCCTTCACCATGAGCGTCAGGCCGGAGGCGGCCCAGAGGAGAAGGGCGTAGAACTCCCCCTGGTTCCTCCGGTCGCGCGAGAGGAGCGCGTCCGCGCCGAGCGTCGCCAGCGCGACGGCCACGAGGGCGAGCAGGTCGACGAAGCGGGTCAGCTCGGAGCCCTCGATGGCGCCGGCGAAGGCGCTCCCGGGCGCGTAGCCGCCGAGGAAGTTCGCGGCCGCGAGGCCGACGAGCGTGACGTACGGGAACGCGGGACGGGCGCCTCTCGCGAAGGCGTCGAGGAGGACGAGGGCCATCCCGAGGACGCAGAGGAGGATCTCGGGGGCGACGACGGCGAGGTCGGCGGGGGTGACGTGAAGGAAGCCGGGCACGATCAGCAGCTCCTCTCGGCGGCGGACGTCACGGGACCATCCGGACGGTCGCGATCTGGACGACCGTCTCGACGGAGTTGCGGACGAGCTCGAGGACCGGCTGGGGCCAGACCCCGAGGACGACGACGAGGACGATCATCGGGAACGCGCCGGCGAATTCCCACGCGTTGATGTCGGTGAGCCCGAGGTTCGCCTTGACCCGGTTCGGTCCCCAGAAGACCTTCTGGACGAGCGTCAGGAGGTAGATCGCGCCGAGGATGAGGCCCGTCGCGGCGACCGCGGCCCACCAGACGTTCGCCTTGAAGACGCCGGCGAGGATCAGGAACTCGCCGACGAAGCCGTTCAGGCCGGGAAGGCCGACGGAGCCGAGCGTGGCGATCATGAAGAGGGTCGTCGTGACCGGTACCTGCGAGGCGACGCCGCCGTAGTCGGCCATCTCGCGGGTGTGGCGCCGCTCGTAGAGGACGCCGACGAGGAGGAAGAGGAGTCCGGTCGTCAGGCCGTGCCCGACCATCTGCATGACCGCCCCGGAGACGGCCGTCACGTTCCCCGCGAAGATCCCGAGGACGACGAGCGCGAGGTGGCTGACCGAGGAGTAGGCCACCAGCTTCTTCATGTCCTTCTGGGCCGCCGCGACCCAGGCACCGTAGACGATGCCGACGAGCGCGAGGATCGCGATCAGGGGCGTGTACCGGGCGGCGGCTCCGGGGAAGAGGGGGATCGCGAAGCGCAGGAGGCCGTACGTCCCGAGCTTCAGGAGGACTCCGGCGAGGATGATCGAGCCACCCGTCGGCGCCTCGACGTGCGCGTCGGGGAGCCACGTGTGGAGGGGCCAGAGGGGGACCTTCACGAGGAACGCGAGGGCGAAGGCCCAGAAGAGGAGGGCCGACTGCGTCGCGGAGAGGCCCCAGGCGCCCGTGGAGGCGGCCGGGATCCACTCGAGGAGCGAGAAGGTCAGGATGCCCGTCGTCTTCGCGTGGACGCCCGACGCGAAGAGGATCCCGACGAACATCAGGAGCGAGCCGGCGAGCGTGAAGAGGACGAACTTCATCGTCGCGTAGATGCGACGCTTGCCGCCCCAGATCCCGATGATGAAGTACATCGGGACGAGCATCACTTCCCAGAAGACGTAGAAGAGGATCGCGTCGAGGGCGACGAGGCTCCCGAGCATCCCCGTCTCGAGGACGAGGAAGGCCGCCACGTACCCGCGCAGCCGCTGGACGTTCTGGCCGAAGGAGAAGACCAGGACGCAGAGCGTCAGAAGCGTCGTCAGGACGACGAGGACGAGCGAGATCCCGTCGACGCCGAGGAGGTAGCGGATCCCGAAGCGGGGGATCCACGGCCGGTCGACGAGGAGGGGGCGGAACGCCTCGAGCCCGGCGATCGCGGGATTGAACTGCCGCAGGAGGAGGAGCGAGACGGCGAACGTCGCGCCGCTGGCGAGGAGCCCCACGGCGCGGATCGCGTTCTTCGCCCCGTTCGAGAGGAAGAGGAGGACCAGCGCCCCGAGCGACGGCAGGAAGACGAGCGTCGTCAGGATGTCGGCCCCGAGCCACTGGATGGAGGTGCTGGAGTCGAGCATGCTCTCCTACCGCAGGAAGACGTAGACCACGAGTACGAGGACGCCGAGCGTGAAGCTCAGCGCGTAGTTGCGGACGTTGCCGGTCGTGAAGAAGCGGACGAGGTCGCCCGTCAGCTCGACGAGGAAGGCCGAGGCGTTGATGACCCCGTCGATGACGAGAGAGTCGAAGCCGCGCCAGAGGAACGTCCCGATCTTCCGGAACGGGGAGAGGACCGCCGCCTCGATCCCCTCGTCGACGAACCACCTGTTCTCGACGAGGCGGCCGAGAGCGCCGCTCTTCTCGTAGAAGGCCTGCGCGGCGGCGCTCGGGATCTGCCGGGTGGCCCCGGCCTGGCCGTACCACCTCCAGGCCAGGAGGATGCCGACGACGGCCGCGGCGACCGAGAGGCCCATCAGGAGGTACTCGGTCGCGTGCGAGACCTCGTGCGGGTGCATCGCGGCGAGCGACGGGGCCAGGAACTCGACGAACCGGTTCTTCCCGCCGAGCGCCTCCGGGACGCCGAGGAACCCGGCGACGACCGAGAAGAACGCCAGGACGACGAGCGGGACCGTCATCGTCGCGGGCGACTCGTGGACGTGCGCCTCGGCCTCCTTCGGTCCGCGGAAGCCGCCGTAGAACGTCATCCGGGCGAGCCGGAACATGTAGAAGGCGGTCATGCCGGCGGTGAACAGGCCGACCGCGAAGAGGACCGGGTGTCCCGCGCCGAACGCCGCGCCGAGGATCTGGTCCTTCGAGAAGAAGCCGGCCAGCGGCGGGATGCCGGCGATGGCGACCGTCGCGAACATCATCGTCAGGAAGGTCTTCGGGATCCGGCGCCCGAGGCCCCCCATGGCCCGCATGTCCTGCTCGTGGTGCATCGCCATGATGACCGAGCCCGAGCCGAGGAAGAGGCAGGCCTTGAAGAAGGCGTGGGTGAAGACGTGGAACATCCCCGCGCCGAACGCCCCGACGCCGCACGCCAGGAACATGTAGCCGAGCTGCGAGACGGTGGAGTAGGCGAGGACCTTCTTGATGTCGTTCTGGGCGAGGCCGATCGTCGCGGCGAGGACCGCCGTGAGGGCGCCGATCCAGGCGACGAGCGTCATCGCGTCGGGCGCCAGGACGAAGACGGCCGAGCAGCGGGCGACGAGGTAGACGCCGGCCGTGACCATCGTCGCGGCGTGGATGAGCGCCGAGACGGGAGTCGGGCCGGCCATGGCGTCGGGGAGCCAGACGTAGAGCGGCACCTGCGCGCTCTTGCCGACCGCGCCGAGGAAAAGGAGAAGGCAGACGGCGTAGACGCTGATCGGCGCCGCCCCGTTCGTCGCCCCCTGCCTGGCCAGGTCGACGAAGGAGAAGTCGGTCGTCCCGAAGAGGGCGAGGATCCCGAAGATCCCG
>CAZNSS010000051.1:0-12565 GCA_964575465.1 uncultured Holophagales bacterium
AAGCGCGGCGGCCTGCCGCGCGAAGCCCGCGCTCGCCGCCGCGGGATCGAGCCTGCCGAGCGGCGCGAGCAGCTGCCCCGTCGGGCCGATGGAACCCGAAACCCAGGCCCTCTTCCCTACGGCACCCCTCACGGCCGCGACGGCGGCTCGGCAGATCTCCTCCAGGCTGTCGGCCAGGGCGTGGAGGGCGAGACGCTCGGGGTTCGCGCCGAAGGTGTTCGTCGTGACGACCTCGGCCCCCGCCTCGAGGTAGAGCGCGGCGATCTCCGAGAGGAGCTCCGGACGCTCGAGACAGACGCGCTCCGGGGCATCCCCGGTCGGGAGGCCCCTGGCGATGAGCATCGTCCCCCACGCGCCGTCGCCGAGGATCGCCGGGCCGCGCCGGAGCCGGTCGAGGAAGGCCGCGCCGTTCACGAGGCCTCCAGCAGCGCCTTCACGCGGCGGACGGCGCTCTCGGCGTCGAAGCCCCAGCCGTCGGCGCCGATCTCGTCCGCGAAGGCCTGCGTCACCGGCGCTCCCCCGACGATCACCCTCACGCGTCCGGCGAGGCCCCTCTCGCGGACGAGAGACACGACCTCCGCCATGCGCGGCATCGTCGTCGTCAGGAGGGCCGACACGCCGACGACGCGCGCGCCGCTCGCCTCGGCGGCCTCGAGGAACCTCGCGGCGGGGACGTTGGTGCCGAGGTCGATCACCTCGTAGCCGGCCCCGCGGAGGAGGATCCCCACGAGGTTCTTCCCGATGTCGTGGAGGTCGCCCTGGACGGTGCCGAGGACGACGCGCCCCGCCGCCGGGGCGCCCTCGCGGGCGAGGTGGGGCTTCAGGACCTCCATCCCGGCGTGCATCGCCCGCGCCGCGAGGAGGACGTCGGGGAGGAAGATCTCGCGCCGGCCGAACTCCTCGCCGACGATCGCCATCCCGGCGAGGAGGGCGTTCCGGAGAATCTCGCCGGGCTCGAGGCCCGCTCCGAGCGCGGCCTGCGTTCCAGTGCGGACGGCGTCCTCCTCGCCGAGGCGGAGGCTCTCCGCGATCTCCTTCAGGACGTCCACGGGGAATCTCCTTCCACCGGCGGGATCCCCGCCGGAGAGCGCAGCGAGGCCATCCTCCCGAGGCAGGTCCGTTCCACGCACAGGTCGCAGAACTCGAAGTCGGGCCGGAAGCGGTGGGCTTGCGGCGGTGCCGCGACGAGGACCCCGGAGACCGACTTGATCGGGCTCATCAGGGCGCTCTCTCCGAGCGAGACCCCGATCTCGCCGGGCCCGAGCCGTGCGAAGAGAGGCCGTTGCCCGCTCACGGGCCACCCGCAGTAGCCGGGGCTGTAGGCGAGGACGGCGAGCCCCGCGGCGCCTCCTTCACCGACGAAGGCGTCGCCGAGCTCTTCCCCGAGCGCGGCCGTCGCCTCCGACGCGACGGCGTCGAGAAGGAAACCGAGCGGAGCGTCGCCCCCGTCGAAGAGCCTGCGGATCCGCTCGCAGACCGGCTCGCCGACGGTGGCGGCGAAGAGGCCGAGGCGCGCGGCACGAGGCGCCACGCGTTCGAGGGCCGAGCTCTCGCCCGGCGCCCGCCCGTCGCCGTGGACGGCGCGCAGCTCCTCGAGCGAGACCTCCTCGAAGACCCCGATCGGCCCGGCCTCGCGAAGGAAGAGGGCCGTCGCCTCCACGGCAAGCGCCAGCGTCCGCTTCGAGGGCTCGCGTTCCAGGGGAACGCCCGCGCGGACGAGGATGCGGTGCCGCGCCGGCAGGACGGCGGACGCCTCGAGACGGACGACCCTTCTCACGGGACCTCCCGCGCGGGGAGCGCCTCGAGCCCCGTCCGCCGGCCGGCGGCTTCCATCACGCCGACGAGGTCGCGCTTCGCGCTCCCCGGCAGGCGCGAGGGCGTCCACGCGGCGACGAGCCGCTCCACCTCCCGTGCGGCGCGCCCGAGCAGGCTCTCCCCGCCCTCCGCACGCCAGCGGGCCTCGCTCGACCGGTCGACGACGGGCCCCGGGAAGGTGATCTCCTTCCTCAGGTGCCGGCGCGTGTGCCGGGCGATGAGGAGGTGCTTCTCGGCGAGGAGCTCGCCGAGGAGCGGAAGGGCCGGGAAGTCGTCGCGCGGCTCGACGCCCCCGGCGAGACGCAGCGCCATTCCGCAGACCTCGTGGTCGACGACGAGCTTCTCGAGGCTGAAGCCGTTGTCGAGGTCGAGGAGGCCGGGGCCCGAGACGCTGTTGATCCCGCAGAGCGCAGCGAGGAGCGCGCCCGAGGAGGTCTCGAGGCCCGCCTGGGCGTCGAGCTCCTTGGCGTCGGAAACGCCCGCGTAGCCCTGCGTCGGGAGACCGAGCCGCTTGCCGAGCTCTCCCATCCCGCACGTCAGCATCGCCGTCTCGACCGCCCCCGTCGCGGCCCCCTCCGAGCGGATGTCGAAGACCGCGGCGGAGGTCCCCCAGAGGAGCGGTGCGCCCGGCGCCGCGAGCTGGTGGAGGACGATCCCGCTCAGGTTCTCGGCGGCCCCCTGGACGAGCGTGCCGGTCAGCGTGACCGGCGAGAGGAAACCGGCGAGCGGCACCGCGACGATCTCGACCGGGACGCCGGCGCGGGCACAGTCGAGGAGGTTCCGGCCGGTCGCCCCGCTCCACGCCAGGGGCGACGTGGGGCAGCACGTGAAGACGGCGAGCGGCTTCTCCGTCAGCGCCTCGCGCGTGCCACGGACGGCGAGCTGGAGGTCCAGCATCACCCGGAACGCCTCGGCCGAGAACGCGCCCGTGACGACCGGCTTCTCGCAGGTGAGCAGCCCGAGGAAGAGACGGTAGCTGTCGGAGATCTCCGCCGGGACGTCGGCGGGGACGAACGCGGTGCTCTGGGCGGCCAGGTGAGGGAGGCTCGAGACGAGCTTCGCGAACCGGACGTAGTCGGCCGTCACGGGCTCGCGAAGCGCGCCGATGCGCGGGTCGAGGACCCGGATGGCGGCCGAGCCCGGGACGAAGTGGACGTGGTCTCCGGAAAGGTCGTGCGTCGGGCTCCCGAGGACGTCGAACAGGGAGAAGCCGCGCGGCGCGCTCGCGAGGGCCCGGTCGACGAGCGCCGCCGGGATCCTCACCCTCCTTCCGCCGTCCTCGACCGCGGCCCCGTGGGAGGCGAGGAGGTCGAGCCCCTCCGGATCGTGAATCTCCACGCCGAGCGTCGCGAGGGCGGAGCGGGCCTCGTCGAGGATCCGGTCGGCGAAAGCGTCGTCGAGGAAACGGAGCCGGGGCCGCATGAACGACGGAGTCTAGACCGGACCGCAGCCCGTCAGCCGCTTCTCCTCATCCTTCGGCGTCCTTCCCAGAGGTAGACGGCGACTCCGACCGCGAGGACGACCGCGCCGCGGAGGGCATCCTTCGGGGCGTCTACGGCTATGGCGATCGCGAAGACGGCCGAGGAGCCGACGTAGATCGCCGGGACCCACGGGTAGCCGGGCATCTTCCAGGCCGCCTCCGGCTCGCGCCGGCGGTAGACGAAGATCGCCGCCCCGCCGAGCGCGTAGAAGAAGGTCCCGAACGACGCGACGGTCGCCACGAGCCCGTCGAAGGTCCCCGAGAGCGTGAGGAGGGCCGCGAGGAGGGCCTGGACCATCAGTCCGAACGCCGGGGTCGCGTGGCGCGGGTGGAGCCTCCCGAACGCCGGGGGCAGGCGGCCGTCCAGGGCGGCCGCGTAGGTCACCCGCGGCCCCGGGATGACGTTTGCGACGAGCGAGCCCGCGATCGAGACGAGGATCGCGAGGTTGAGCCACCGGGCGGCGGCCGGGCCGAAAAGGGCGTGCATCGCCGTCTCGGCCGCGCGGGGAGAGGCGCCCAGCGCGGCGACCGGAGCCGCGGCGAGGTAGACGACGTTGGCCGCGAGGTAGAGGCCGGCGACGAGAAGGACTCCTCCCCACAGGCCGCCCGGAATGTCCCGCCGGGGGTTCTTCACCTCGGCGCCGAGAGCCGAGAGTCCCACCCATCCGTCGTAGGCCCAGAGGACTCCCGCGAGCGCGGCCCCGGCGGAGACGAGGATCGGAAGAGAGAACGGCGTCGCGAGTTCGGCCGACGACGGGATCTTCGCCGCGGGAGAGGCGAGCCCGGCGCCGACGAAGGCGAGGAGGAGTCCGATCTTCAGGACCGTGAGGACGTTGTTGAGCGTTCCCCCCTCGCGGATGCCGAGCATGTTCCAGGCCGATGCCGCAAAGCAGAGGGCGATGGCGAGGAGCTGCCCGCGGGTGACGGGGAACGGCCCGAGGGAGAACGCGGTGAGTCGCGACTCGAGCGCGGGGAAGAAGGCGCCGACGTACTCGGCGAGCCCGGTCGATAGGGCGGCGATGGCCCCGGTCATGACGACGAACGAGAAGGCCCATGTGAAGAGCCACGCGGTCAGGGCGCCGAAGGTCTCGCGGAGGTAGTCGTACGGCCCGCCGGCGCCGGGCCGGCGGACTCCGAGCTCGGCGTAGGTGAGGCCGGCGGCGAGAGCGTGAAGCCCCCCGACGAACCAGACGAAGAGGATCCACGACGGGTACGGGACCTTCCGGACGACGTTCCCCGCCGAGAGGTAGATCCCGGTACCGACCATCGATCCGACGACGAAGAGGACGCAGTCCCCCACGCCCCACGCGCGGACCAGCCGGGGCGTCGCGTCCGTGCTCCCGCTGTTCACGTGTCGCGGAGGCTAGCAGGAGCGTGAAGATCCCGCCGCGAGACGCCGCCCCCGGGCGCCAGCGCGGCTCCGAACGTCTCCGTGGTCCCGGGCTCGCCGACATCGGCCCCCGCGACACCGCCGAGCGACGTGCCCTTTCCGTCTCCGGGTCCGCTGCGTCGCAGTATTCTTCGGCGGGTACGCCTTCGACTCTCTTCCCCGCCGCCCGGTCGCGGGCGTCCCCGACCAGAGGGAGTCGATCCATGGGCATCGTCAGCCGCGTTCTCGGTCCCGAATCGAAGTACGACCACCGGCTTCCGTACACCTACGAGGCGAGGGCCGTCGTGACCGGCGTCCCGGGGATGACCCAGAGCTGGATCGCCGACACGCTCTGCGCCCTCCTCGAGCGCCTCGGCGACGAGAACGTCGAGCCGGCCGAGGCGACGCTCCTCGAGGTCCGTCCCGAGGGAGAGGTCCCCATCCTCGTGAGGCACTGCGTGGGTGCGGACGGGAAGTGGCTCCGGCGCCCCGAAGCCTGTCGGTCGTTCGAGGAGCACTACGCCGGCCACGAGAAGACGGGCCGGTGCTGCTACCGGGACCGGACCCGCGCGGCGGAGGGGCCGTTCGTCGAGTACGAGGGCGCGCCGGCGAAGAAGGGCTGACGCCCCCGGGCCGGGCGTCCCGATAATCGGTCCATGCCCGATCGGCCGATCTACCTCGACTACAACGCCACGACCCCGGTCGACCCGGGGGCTGCCGAGGCGATGCTCCCCTTCCTGACGACGCACTTCGGGAACCCGTCGAGCGCGCACCCGTACGGCGCCGAGGCGCGCGCCGCCGTCGAAGCCGCGCGGCGCCAGGTCGCCGCGCTCCTCGGGGCGAAAGCCGAGGAGGTCGTCTTCACGAGCGGAGGGACGGAAGGGAGCAATACCGTCCTCCACGGCGTCGCGCGCCTTCTCCGGGCGAAGGGGCGCCACGTCGTCACCTCGGCCATCGAGCACCCGGCCGTCCTCGAGCCGTGTGCCGTCCTCGAGGAGGAGGGCTTCCGGATCACGCGGGTCCCGGTGGACGGATCGGGACGCGTCGACCCGCGCGACGTCGCGGAGGCGCTGACGCCCGAGACGATCCTCGTCTCGGTCATGCACGCGAATAACGAGGTCGGGACGATTCAGGACGTCGCCGAGATCGCCCGCCTCGCGCACGAGCAGGGCGTCCTCGTCCACACCGACGCGGCGCAGTCGATCGGGAAGGTGCCGGTCGACGTCGGCGCCCTGGGCGTCGACTTCCTGACGCTGGCGGGTCACAAGATCTACGCGCCGAAAGGGGTCGGGGCGCTTTACATCCGCTCCGGCGTCGAGCTCCCCCGCCTCCTCCACGGCGCATCCCACGAGGCCGGGCGGCGTGCCGGCACGGAGAACGTCCTCGAGATCGTCGGCCTCGGGAAGGCGTGCGAGGTCGCCGCGCGAAGGCTCGGGGACGACGCCCGCCGTTTCGAGGAGCTCCGGGAGCGCCTGTTCGAGGCGCTCTCCCGAGAGGTCCCCGGCCTCCGCCGGAACAGCCCGTGGGAGCGATGCCTCCCGAACACGCTGAGCGTCGGCTTCCAGGGCGTCGACGCGAGCGCCCTCCTCGCGGAGATCGGCGGGAGGGTCGCCGCCTCCGCAGGCGCGGCGTGTCACGCCGCCGGGGTCGAGGTCTCGACCGTCCTCCAGGCGATGGGCGTCCCCCTGGAGTTCGCGATGGGAACGGTCCGGTTCTCGGTCGGCCGCGGGACGACGCCAGCCCTCGTCGACGAGGCGGCCCGCGCCGTCGCCGAGGCCGTGCAGCGGATGCGGCCGGAACTCCCGGCCCCTCCCGTCCGCCCCGACGGCGACGGTCCCGTGAGGCTGACCCGCTTCACCCGGGGCATGGGGTGTGCCTGCAAGCTGCGACCGCAGGACCTCGAGGCCGTCCTTCGGTCGCTCCCGAAGGTGACCGACCCTGCGGTCCTCGTCGGCCCCGAGCACTCCGACGACGCCGCCGTCTACCGGCTCACGGACGACCTCGCGGTCGTCTCCACCGTCGACTTCTTCACGCCGATCGCCGACGACCCGTTCGACTTCGGAGCCATCAGCGCCGCGAACTCGCTGAGCGACGTCTACGCGATGGGGGCGCGGCCGCTCTTCGCGCTGAGCGTCGTCGCCTTCCCCTCGCGCAGGCTCCCCCTCTCCGTCCTCGAGCGGATCCTCGCCGGGGCGGCCGAGGTGGCCCGGGAGGCGGGGATCTCCATCGTCGGCGGCCACACGGTCGACGACACCGAGCCGAAGTTCGGCCTCGCGGTGACCGGGATCGTCCATCCCGATCGCGTCCTGACGAACGCCTCCGCCCGGCCGGGCGACGCGCTCGTCCTGACGAAACCGATCGGGACCGGCATCCTCGCGACGGCGGTCAAGCGCGGCCTTGCGGGGGAGGACGCGGCACGCCGCACCGTCGCCGTCATGCGGACGCTGAACCGCTCGGCGGCCGAGGCGATGCTCGAGACGGGCGTCTCGGCCTGCACCGACGTGACCGGTTTCGGCCTCCTCGGCCACCTCCGCGAAATGGCGGCCGCCTCCGGTCTCGACGCCGAGGTCGAGGCCGTCTCGGTGCCGCTCATCGAAGGGACGCTCGAGCTCGCCGCGGCCGACGCCGTCCCCGGAGGCACGCTCGAAAACCTCGCGCACGTTTCACCGCACGTCGACTTCGCGCCCGACCTTTCCCGCGTCGACCGGCTCCTCCTGGCCGACGCTCAGACCTCGGGCGGTCTCCTGATCGCCGTCCCCGCGGCGCGCTGCGAGGTTCTCCTCGCGTCGCTCCGCCAGAGGGGCGTCGACGCGGCTCGGCGAATCGGCCGCTTCACGAAGGCGGGCCCGGGGAGGATCCGCGTCGGCTGAGGAGCCCTGCTCTCAGCGCACCCGGACGTTTCCGCTCGCCGTGTGGATCCGGAGGGGCGCTCCGCCTCCCTGGACCTCTGCCTCGAGCCGGCGCTCGCTCCGCTTCGCCACCCGCGTCCCGGGAAGGCTCTCGGCGTCGATGTCACCGCTCGCGGTCGAGACGGAGAGGGTGAGCGCGGGGGGAGAGGCGAGGTAGAGCGAGACGTCGCCGCTCGCCGCCTCGACTTCGCCCCCGACGAGCCGCGAGGCGTCGAGAGACAGCGAGACCTCTCCGCTGCCGGTCCCGACCTCGAGACGCTCGACCTCCCGGAGGGCGCGTCCCTCGATGTCGCCCGAGCCGGTCTGGACCTCGAGAGACCCCGCCACGTCGTCGAGGGCGACGTCGCCCGAGCCCGTCGTGACCGAGACTTTCCCGCCTTCGGAGCGGCCGAGCCGCACGTCCCCCGACCCCGTGGAGATGCGAACGTCCCCGCGGACCCGCTCCGCGGCGACGTCCCCGGAACCGGTCGACAGCTCGAGCCCGCCGCTGCCGTCCACCCGTGCGTCCCCGCTCCCGGTCTTCACCTTCAACCTGCCGGCGACGTCGTCCGCCGCCACGTCGGCCGAGGCCGTTTTCACCTCGACGTCGGCTCCGACCCCGCGCGCCTCGACGCGCCCGAGATGGTTCGTGACCTCGACGGTCACGCCCGGGGGGACCTCCAGCCTGAGGTCGACGTAAAGGAGCGGGCTGCCGCCCCCTCCCTCGGTCACCTTCACGCGCCTGCCCTGGTATTCGACCGTGGAAGACGAGTGCCCCCACCACGACGCGCCGTGCTCCTTGCCGTCCCGGTAGCGGAACGGGGCCTTCTCGACCGGGTAGGCGACGTGGAGCGTCGCCCTGCTCCCCTCCCTGCGAACCTCGACCGCGACGGCGTCGAGGAGGGCCTGCGACCCGGTCGGAGAGTCCGCCTCCGAGTAGACCGTTCCGGTCAGGACGACCTCTCCGCCCTTTCCCGCCAGGACCTGGAGGGAGCCGGCGAGGTTCTCGAGGACGACCGTCCCGCCTGCGGCCGCCGGGGTCCTGGCCCGGAGGGGCTTCGACAGGGCACTCGCAAGGGCGGCGCCCGGAAGGAGAAGGGCTAGTCCGAGGAGGGAGAGGGTCGACAGACGGCGCATGGCAGCCTCCACGGGCGGATACGAACGTGGGGCCCGGACGGTTCCGTTCGCCGGCCCGCCAGACGATCGTCGCCGAAACGACAGGCCCTCCGAAACCCGGCGTATCGCGGAGCGGACGAAAACGCAGAAGGGCACCTGCAACGACCGAGGAGCCCCGGGCCCGGCCCGAAACCCGTTCTCGACCGGCCGGCGTTCTTCCGCCAGAGCTGCTGCGACGCCGACTGGATGCCCGGGATCCAGACGGGGCCGAACGCCCTCTGGCTCGTCTCTGTCGACGCCTTCCATCGCTACGGTACGGACGACCTCACCCTCGACGACCCGGGCCGGTTCGTCCGCCGGGGCGGCCCTACCGCGCTGGCTCGAGATCGGAGAGGAGCAGCATCCCGTCGCTCCGGAAACGGAGCTTCAGGTCCGCCGGGTGGATTCGCACCGAGCGGATCGTGTAGAGCGGCACCCAGGGAATGTCGCGGTCGATGGCGCGGATGGCGCGCTGGAGGGACGGGAGGCGGTCGGAGGGCTCGCCGACCCTCAGGGCCTGGTCGATCGCCGCGTCGAACTCCGGGCTCGAGTAGCCGACACGGTTGCGCAGGCCGAGGCGGCCGGCCTCGTCCTTCGTGTGGAAGAAGTCCTTCAGGGCCTCTCCCGCTTCCGGCCCGACGACCCAGCTGAAGAGGAAGAGGTCGCTCTGCCCGTCGATGCGCTTCCGGAACTCCACGGAAGGGAGGACGCGGACGTCGATCGACAGGCCGGCCTCGCCGAGCTGTGCTGCGATCGTGCGGGCCGTCCGGGCGTTCGCCTCCGTCGTGTCGAGGACGGCCGCTCGCCCCTTCGCGCCCGTCCCGGCGAGAAGCGACCTGGCGGCCGCGAGGTCGCGGCTCCGGAGCGGGATCGCGCCGTCGAAACCGAAGACGCCGGACGGGATGACCTGAGTGGCGGGATAGCCCGCCGCCGGGCCGATTCCGGCGAGGAGCGCGGGGACGTCGAGCGCGAGGCGGACCGCCTCGCGGGTGCGACGGTCGGCGAACGGGCGCGGGCCACCGCCGCCGGCCGGAGTCAGGCCGAACGCCAGGTAGGCGAGCGCCCCGCTGAACTCGCTCGAGACGGCGAACTTTCGATCGTCCTTCGCGAACGCGACCGCCTCCTCGGGCGGGTCGATCACGAGCGTTCGCGGATCGGCCTCGAGCTTCGCCCGGGCCTGCGGGCCACCCCGGAACACCTCCCAGACCGCCTCGCGCACGGGCAGCGGCGGTCCGGCGTGCGAAGGCGACGCCCTCATCTCGAGCCGTTCGCCCGGGACGAAGCGCGTCACCTCGTACGGCCCGGAGCCGAGTATCCGGGGTCGTCCCTGGCCTCCCGGGACCTCCCGCGCGATCAGGAACGACGTGAGGTTCTGGAGGAACGCGTTCGCTCCAGGCGTCGCGGTGATCGTGACGACGCCGGCGGCTTCCACGCGGATCTCGCGCACCACGGCCAGGTTGCCGGCCACCGTCGACCCGGAGGACCGGGCGCGCTCGAGGCTCCGGACGACGTCCTCGGCCGTGACCGGGGTTCCGTCCGAGAACCGGACGCCGGGCCGGAGCTGGATCCGCCAGGTTTCCGGGCCGGGATTCGACCAGCTCAGGGCAAGGGCCGGTACCGGCTCTCCCGTTCCGCCAGCCCTCACGAGCGAGTCGAAGACGTTGACGGCCAGGATCCGGCTGACGAGGCGTGAGTCGGCGTACGGGTCGATCGTCTCCGGAAGGTAGGGAACGAGGATCCGGATCCGTCCGGAACGATCCGCGCGACGCTGGCACGACGGACCGGCCGCGAGCGCAATGCACGCAAGTGCTGCGAGCCCGAAGCGGAGCGCCCCCCTTCCGTCGTTCACCTTCCTCCCATCTTATCGGGCCGCCCCTCTCGCCCTACCCTGCGACGCAGCGTGAGGGGAATCACCGATCCTGGCGGTCCACGGGGTCGCGGCTTGATACCGGACCGAAAAGGGTCCAGATTCTCCATACCTGACGAGGAAGGGAGAGCCACCATGCAGACCATCTCGGCCGGCGCCCGGGGAGTCGAAGTGCTGTTCCTCCAGCGGATGCTGAACAAGCGCGGCGCAAGCCCGCAGCTCGCGGAGGACGCGGACTTCGGTCCGCGCACCCGCCAGGCCGTCGTGGCGTTCCAGACGGCCCGATCGATCGCCCCGCCGAACGGCACGGTCGACAACCGCACCTGGAACGCCCTCGGGCTCGCGGTGGAGGCCTCGCACAACGTGCGCCTCTTCGGGCAGCCCACCGGGATGACCTGCTGGTCCGCGGCGGCGACGATGATCCTCGGGAACATGTCGGTCGGATCCGGATCGGCGAGCACGGGCGCCGGCGGAGGCCTGAACCCCGACCTCGACAACATCGAGACGTTCCTCCGCGGGCTCGGCTGGTCGCTCGTCAACAACCAGAGCGCTCCGCCCGTGTCGACCTTCATCTCCGCCATGACGCGCGGGCCGCTCTGGCTCGCTTTCGAGGGAGGGACCTTCAAGCACGCGGTCGTGGCGAGCGCGATCTTCAGCGACCGCTCGGACGACGGCACCGTCCTGCGCATCCACGACCCCTGGCCGCAGAACCGCGGGACGCTCTACGCCACGACCTACCAGAACCGCCGCGTCCTGCTGAAGTCGGTCTCCCCTGCCCGGGCCGCCATGATCCAGTACATCGCCTCCCCCCGCTGAAGGAGCACGCCCCCGTTCGGAAGCCGGCCTTCAGCCCCCCGCCACAAGGAGGACGACCGCGAGGCGGTCGCCCTCCTTCAGCGGGGTCCCGAGCCCCTGGAGCACCCGGACGTCGCTCCCGTTCAGGACGAGGCGGACCGCCCCTCGCGGCTCGTCGGAGTCCTTCAGGAAGAGGCGCGTCACCCTCGGATGGTCGCGGCGGAGGGACGCGAGGACGGCGGCGACCGTATCGCCCTCCGCGGTCAGCTCCCCCACCTTGCCGGCCGCCCGGTGGAGCGGCGCCGGAAGAGCGACGACGATGCTCGGCACCTTCCCATTCTCGCCGGGAACGGTATCGGCCGCCCCCGGGCCGCCCTTGCCGCATCGCAGCTGTTGACATCCCGAACGCCGGCGCCTAGCGTCGATCGATCGGCATTGCTCGTTTGAGAATCGCTCGCGGAGATCGTTTTCCGGGGAGAGACGGCAGGGCTCTGCCGGCAGCCTGGTCCTGACCGGGGGAGAGGAGCAGCGAGATGGGCGGCTACGTTGGACGGTACATCGAGGTCGACCTCGCCCAGGGAGCGATCCGCGAGCTCCCGATCCCGGAGGACGTGCGGAGGAAGTACCTCGGCGGCAGCGGCCTCGCCGCGTACCTCTTCTTCCAGAGAGGGAATCACACCGCCGACCCGCTCGGCCCCGACAACGACCTCTTCGTCCTGACGGGCCCGATCTCGGGGACCCTCGTCCCCGGCAGCTCCCGCTTCGCCGTCGCGGCGCGCTCGCCGCTGACCGGGATCTGGGGCGAAGGGAGCTGCGGCGGCGACTTCGCCCCCGCCCTCAAGCGCTGCGGCGTCGATGGGCTCGTCTTCGTCGGGCAGGCGCCGAAGCCGGTGATGCTCGTCCTCGACGGGGGGACCGTCGAGCTGCGCGACGCGGGCCAGCTCTGGGGCCTCGACACCTACGAGACGACCGACCGGCTGCGGGAGACGATGGGTGGCCCGAAGCGCCCGAGCGTCCTTTCCATCGGGCAGGCCGGAGAGAACCTCGTCCGCTTCGCCGCCATCGCGAACAACAAGCACGACTTCATCGGGCGGAGCGGCATGGGCGCGGTGATGGGGAGCAAGCGCCTGAAGGCGGTCGTCTGCCGCGGCGACGGGAAGATCCCGATCGCCGACCCCGACGGCTTCAAGGCGCTC
>CAZNSS010000052.1:0-12564 GCA_964575465.1 uncultured Holophagales bacterium
CGTCGCGCGTCGCGTAGAGCCAGCTGTAGCCGCTCGGCCGGATCGACCGGTCGTCGAGGAGGTTGTCGACCTGGACGCGGAGGCGCGGGCGGCCCGCCGCGACGAAGCGGGAGAGGTCGACGGAGGCCGAGACGTCCACCTTCCACCAGTCGGGCGCGTCGACCCCGTCGGCGTTCGTGTTGTCGAGCCACGACGCGGCGACGTACCGGGCCGCCGCCCCGAGCGAGAGCCAGGGGACGGGCGAGCCCTCGACGGAGAGATTCCCGACGAAGGGCGGCGTCAGGACCGGCTCGACGTCGGCGAACGCCCGGCTCGTCGTGCCGGCCCACTCGCCGGCCTCGTCGTAGACGTCGTAGAACTGCGTCCAGGAGCGGATCCGGTTCCAGCTCCAGTTCCCGGTGAAGCGGGCCGAGAACGCCGGAGCCGGGCGCCACGCCACGTCCCACTCGAGGCCGCGGCGGAAGCTCCGGTCGGCGTTGCGCCGGATCGAGAGGCCCACCTCGGACTGCTCCCCCGTGAGGGCGATCTCGTCCCTGAACTCCATGTCGTAGAGGTTGACCTGCGTCGTGAAAGGGCCGGCCTTGAATGCGGTCCCGAGCTCGACGGCGACGACCTTCTCGGGCTTCACGGCGTCGAGGTCGTGCCAGGACGAGGCGTTCTCCTCGCCGTAGAGGAGGTCCCCACGCCCCGGCTCGCGGCTCGTCATCCCGACCGAGGCGTAGACGGAGAGGTCCCGGCCGACGTCCCTCCTCACCCCGAGCTTCGGGTTCAGGAACGTCCACGAGACGGAGCCGAGGTCGACGCTCCCGTCGTACCGGAAGTACGCCCACCGGAGCTGTGCGTCGCCGTAGAGGTGCCACGACCCGGCGTCGCGCGCCAGCTTCACGAAGGTCGACGCCTCGCTCTTGTGGCCCTGGTTCTCCCAGCTCCGCTCTCCGCCGACGACGTCCCGCGTCCGCGTGCTCCCGAAGTCGCTCCCGTGCAGCCCCCACGTCAGGCCGAAGGGACCGAGCGTCGTCTTCCACGTCAGCGCGGCGCCGAGGTTCGTCCAGTCGAGGCCGTACTCGCGGAGCTCCGTGCCCGCGGAGCTCTTCAGCCGGTACCACCCTCCCGCGTCGTTCACGTAGAGCTGCGCCGCGAGGCTCGACGTCTCGCTCAGGAACCGCGTGTACTGGGCCTCGACGAACTGCTGGCCGAAGCCGTCCTTCTCTTCCGGCGTCAGCGGGTTGTAGCGGATGTCCTCGTCGAGGAGCCAGGGCTCGACGGCGTAGTAGGCCGACTGCGACTTCTCCCTCCCGAGGAAGCCGAAGAGCTTGAAGTAGCCCTTCTCGCTCTCGTGGGAGAGCCCGGCGTAGAGGCTCCTCTGGTCGAGGGCGGAGTTGTCGCGGAAGCCGTCCGACGCCTGCCAGGTGCCGCGGACGTAGGCCTTGAGCCCCGAGGTGCCCAGCCGGCCGGTCTGGTACGCGGCGGAGGCGCGCTGGGTGCCGAAGGAGCCCGCCGCGAACCGGGCCGTCGTTTCCGCCTTCTCGGCGAGGTCGAGGCTCGCGAAGTTGACCGAGCCCACGAAGCTCGCGACCCCGGCGGCCGACGTCCCGACTCCCCGCTGGACCTGGAGGCTCTCCACGGAGCTCGCGAGGTCGGCGAAGTCGACGAAGTAGAGCGTCGAGTCCTCCGGCTCGTTCAGCGGGGCGCCGTCGAGCGTGAAGTTGATCCGGGTCGGTCCGACGCCGCGCATCGAGACGTAGGTGTAGCCGTTCGCCAGGCCCGTGTCGGAGGAGATCGTCATGGCGGGGAGGTCGGCGAGGAGCGCCGGCATCTCCTGCCCGAAGCCCTTCTTCTCGAGCTCTGCGCGCGGGACGTCCGTCTTCGTCACGGGAGTGTCGACGTCGGCGCGCACGGCCTGCACGACGACCTCCTCCGTCCGGCGGAGGGTCTTCGCGGGCGGCGTTTCCTTCTCGGACGGGGCCGTCTCGGCGGCCGACGCCGGGGCCGGCGCCTGGGCGCTCTCGTCCGCGGCGGCCGGCGAACGACCGGGGAAGAGGAGTGCGAGGAGCGCGAGGCCCGTCGCGACGGGGGCTGGTCGGTCTCTCCGGGTGAAGGTCATGGAAGCGCCTCCTCCCCCGTGCCCGGGGGCACGGGTTATCGAAGCGGATCCGTCGGGGACTCTCGAGGTTTGCGGAAGCACCCGCTTCCGTTTGCCGTTCCCTTCGCCGGTATGACCCGGATCAGGTTCGAGGGTTTGCTCTCAGGCCGGAATCCCGGCCACCCCTAGGCATCCGTCGGCGGGGAATATGGGGCGCGGGGCGGTTCCGTGTCAACGGCCGGGTCAGGGCACGACCGCGAGGAAGAGGAACGCGGCGAAGAGGACGAGCTGGACGGCCCCCTGCATCAGGTTCGTGCGCCCGGAGCCGGTGGCGATCGCCCCGACGACGAACGTGACGGCGAGGAGGACGAGGTCCTTCGGGTCCAGGCCGAGGACGAGCGGGACGTCGAAGATCACCGCCGCGGCGACGACGGCGGGAATCGTCAGGCCGATCGTCGCGAGGGCCGAGCCGAGCGCGAGGTTCATGCTCGTCTGGAGCCGGTTCGCTCGGGCGGCGCGGACGGCGGCCATCGTCTCCGGCAGGAGGACGACGAGCGCGACCAGGATGCCGACGACGGCGGGCGGAGCGCCGGCCCGGGCGACCGCGGCCTCGATGCCGGGCGAGAGCGCCTTGGCGAGGCCGACGACGGCGACGAGCGAGACGACGAGTAGCGCAAGGCTGACTCCGGCCGCCGAGCGCGAGGGCGGCGCGGCGTGGGCGTCGTCGCCGGAGGCACCTTCCGGCGGCAGGAAGTAGTCGCGGTTCCTCACGGTCTGGAAGAAGACGAAGACGCACCAGAGGGCGAACGACGCGGCCCCGACGAAGACGAGCTGCGACGAGCTGTAGGCCGAGCCCGGCGCGCTGGTCGTGAAGCGGGGGAGGACGAGGACGAGCGCCGCGAGAGCGACGAGCGCGGCGTACGCGGGCCCGAACCCCTCGATCCGGAACGTCTGCTCGCGGTGCCGCCATGCGCCGAGCAGGACGCAGAGCCCGATGACGCCGTTGCAGATGATCATCACGGTCGCGTAGACCGTGTCGCGGGCCAGGGCGGCCTTGTCGGGGCCGCCCGCGAGGGTCAGCGAGAGGACGAGGGCGACCTCGATGGCCGAGATCGCGAGGGCCAGGACGAGCGTCCCGTACGGCTCCCCGACCCGGTGGGCGACGACCTCCGCGTGGTGGACGGCCGCCGTCACGCAGGCGAAGAGGCCGAGCGCGCACGCGGCCGCCAGGACGGGGTGCAGGGGAAGGAGGAACGCCGCGCCGAGGAGAAGCGCCCCGGCCGGCGGCACGGCGACGGGCCAGCGGCTCGCCAGGAAGCTCACCGGGCCTCGTGGCTGCCGGGCTCGAGCCCGTCGGCGGGCAGCAGGGTCGTCACGAGCAGATGTCGAGCCGGAATCTTCATCTCGCCTTCCTCCTCGGACCGGGGAGGAGCGATCTTCGCACGCGCCCTTTCGACCCGAACGACCGGTCAGGCCGTTCCCGCCTTCGCCTCCTCCGCGCGGGCCTCGAGCAGCGACGCGACGACGCCCGCCGCGAGGATCAGGAGCACCACGGCGAGCAGGTAGAGGTTGAAGCTCTCGCCGAGCTGCTCCTTCAGCCACGTGTGCGTCATCATCTTGACGCCGACCACCATCAGCACGACGGCGAGGGAGACCTTCAGGTAGCGGAACTTGTCGATCATCCCGGCCAGGGCGAAGTAAAGGCTGCGAAGGCCCAGGATCGCGAAGACGTTGCTCGTGAAGACGAGGAACGGGTCCGCGGTGATGGCGAAGATCGCCGGGATCGAGTCGACCGCGAAGATCAGGTCGGTGAACTCCACCATGACGAGCGCCAGGAAGAGCGGCGTCGCGAGCAGGGCTCCGCGCCTGGCCGAGTCGACGACCGCGTCGGCGGCGACGGCCGCGCCGGGAGTCTCCGCCTCCCGGGAGGCGTCGCTCCCCGCTCTCACGAAGAAGTGCTCGCCGTGGAACCTCGCGGTGATCGGGAAGAGCCTGCGGGTCGCCCGGACGACGAGGTTCCGGTTCGGGTCGGTCTCGCCTTCCTTCAGGAGGAGCATCTTGATTCCCGTCAGGATGAGGAACCCGCCGAAGACGTAGATGATCCACGAGAACTCCTGGATCATCTTCGCGCCGACCGCGATCATCGCCCCGCGCAGCAGGAGCGCTCCGAGGATCCCCCAGAAGAGGACCCGGTGCTGGTAGAGCGCCGGAACGGCGAAGAACGTGAAGATCATGCTGATGACGAAGATGTTGTCCACGGCGAGGGACTTCTCGACGAAGTACCCCGTCACGTACTTCACGAAGGCCGACGCCCCGTCGTTGTAGACCGTCCCGAGCCCTTCGACCGGCATCGGGCGCAGGGTCATCAGGTCGGGCGTGAGCCCGAGGCCCAGCCAGTGGTTCTCGTAGCCGACGTAGATGAAGCCGCTGAAGGCCAGGCCGAGGGCGATCCAGAAGGCCGACCAGCCGAGGGCCTCCCGGACGGAGACCACGTGGACCTTCCGGTGGAAGACACCCAGGTCGAGCGCGAGAAGCGCGAGGACGAGGAGGACGAAGCCGGCATACATCCAGAACACGTCGAGGCTCCCTTCGGGGTGCGGGCCGCGCGGGGAGGCCGCAAGAATGTCTCAACGCCGCCGGGATCCTGAATATTCCGCCCGCCGGCGACGGGCGAAACGCCCCGGAAACGGTTCCGCCCGCCCCGGGCGGCGAGGAGTCCCTCGCGCTCGGAGCGGGCGGAGGAGGCGGCTTCCGGGGGGCGCTGTTCGCGGCCCCCCGGACCCCCCCGGGTCGGCGAGACGGCGCTCGCCCTTCGCCTACGCGGCGGAGGCGCGACGCCGCAGGAGGTCGATCAGGTCGGTGACGCGGCGGCAGGAGTCGCAGTCCGTGTTCGTGTTCGTACAGGGGTCGCCGTCCCCCTGCGACTCGGCGCACCTCGGGTCGACGGCGAACTTCAGGAGCTCGCCGAAGAGGGCGTCGAGCCGCTCCTTCAGGGGGCTCTCGGGGACGCTTCGGAGGGCGGAGACGAGCTTCCACTCCTCCGGGGTGAGAGTCACCTGCACGTCGGCGCTCACGGGACGAGCACCTCGGAGGCGGCCTTGACGCCCCACTCGAAGGCCTGCTCGTTCATCGGGATCATGGCGCACTTGTCCTTCAGGGCGCGGCGCACGGCGGTGAGGAAGGTCTCCTTCGGGAAGATGCCGGTGGCGGCCTGGAGCGCTCCGAGGGCGACGATGTTCTTGACCATGACCTTGCCGAGGTCCTTGGCGATCTCGGACATCGGGACGCCGACGACGTTCACGCCGGCCCGGACGGGCGTGTAGTCGTGGATGACGGAGCTGTCGTAGATGATCGTCCCGCCCGGCAGGACGTCCGGCCCGAACTTGACGAGGCTCGGCATGTTGAAGGCGATGAGGACGTTCGGCTTCGGCGAGGCGGGGGAGAGGACCTCGCCGTCGGCCACGTGGACGTCGGCGTACGACGTGCCGCCGCGGGACTCCGGGCCGTAGGCCGGGATGTGCGTCGCGTCGAAGCCCTCGTTGATGCCGGCGTGGACGATGAGCATCGCGGCGGTCTGCGCGCCGTCGCCGCCCGAGCCGGCGAGCTTGAGGGAGATGTCGTGCGGGGCGACGTGCGACGGGAACGACGTGCAGAAGCGGGGGGCCTTCTCCTCGCCGGCGCCGATCTCCGAGAGGACGCGCGCCGGCTCGAACGTCGGCTTCGGGACGTTCCACCAGGGCTCGCGCGTCTCGTCCTTCTTCACGCCGAGGGGGAAGACCGGGAGCATCTTCTCCTCGACCCACTTCTCGGTCTCCTCGGGCGTCTTCTTGAGGTGGGTCGGGCACTCGGCGAGGACCTCGACGAACGCGAAGCCTCGCCCCTCGACCTGGATCTGGAGCGCCTTGTGGATCGCCTTCTTGGCGCGGTTGCGCTGCTTGGGGTTGAAGAGGGCGACGCGCTCGACGTAGACCGGGCCGTCGAGGCCGGCGATGAGCTCGGCCATCTTGATCGGCTGGCCCATGAACTAGACCCGGCCGTCGGGGCTCGTGGCGGTCCGCTGGCCCATCAGGGTCGTCGGCGCCATCTGGCCGCCCGTCATGCCGTAGATCGCGTTGTTGATGAAGATGACGGTGATCGGGATCCCGAGCTGCGCCGTGGAGACGATCTCGGCGAGGCCGATCGAGGCGAGGTCGCCGTCCCCCTGGTAGGAGATGACGATCGACTCCGGGTTCGCGAGCTTGTGGCCGATGGCGACGGCCGGGGCGCGCCCGTGGGCCGCCTGCGTGTTGCCGACGTCGAAGTAGTAGTAGAGGAAGACGGAGCAGCCGACCGGCGACACGGCGACGGTGCGGTCCTGGATGCCGAGCTCGTCGATCGCCTCGGCGAGGAACTTGTGGGCGAGGCCGTGCCCGCAGCCCGGGCAGTAGTGGGTCGCGTGCCCCTTGAGCCCCTCGCCGTGCGAGTGGCGGTCGAACTTGCCGTAGAAGGCGGTCGTGCTCATGCGGTCACCTCCTGCCCCGCGGCGACCTTCACGACGATCTCCTCCATCTGGGGGAGGACGCCGCCGAAGTGGCGCACGTGCTGGATCTCCGGGTAGTCGCGGACCCCGGCATTGGCGAGGGCGAGCTTGAGCTCGTCCTCGAGCTGCCCGTTGGAGGCCTCGACGACGACGATCCGCTTCGCGTTCGGGAGGACGGTCTTGAACTTCTCGATCGGGAAGGGCCAGAGGGTGACCGGGCGGAAGAGCCCCGCCCTGATCCCCTGCGCCCGGAGGGCCTGGACGGCGCCCTTGGCCATCCGCGACGGGGTGGTGCAGGCCACGAGGACGACCTCGGCGTCGTCGCACATGTAGAGGTCGGCGCGCTGCTCGACCTTCATTGCCTCGTACTTCTCGTTCAGGTGGACGTTCCAGCTCTCGAGGTCGACCTCGGAGAGGTAGATCGAGGAGATGAGGTTCCGCCGGTGGTCCCTGTCGCCCCAGACGCCCCACTTCGGGATGCCGGGCCTGACCATCGACTCGGGCATGGAGACCTTGCCGGTCATCTGGCCGAGGTAGCCGTCGGAGGCGATGACGACCGGGTTGCGGTACTTGAAGGCGAGGTCGAACGCGAGCATCGTCAGGTCGAGCATCTCCTGCGGCGTCGACGGGGCGAGGACGATGGCGTGCGTGTTGCCGTGGCCGAGGCCGCGGCAGACGAGCTTGATGTCGGCCTGCTCGGGGGCGATGTTGCCGAGGCCGGGGCCGCCGCGCATCACGTTGATGAAGACGCCCGGCACCTCGGAGCCGATCATGTAGCTGATCCCCTCGACCATGAGCGAGAAGCCGGGCGACGAGGTGAACGTCATGCACCTCATCCCGGCGCCGCCGCAGCCGTACATCATGTTGACGGCGGCGACCTCCGAGACGGCCTGCAGGAACATCCCGTCGAGGTGCGGGAGGAGCTTCGCCATCAGCTCGGCGCCCTCGGTGGACGGGGTGATCGGGTAGCCGAAGAAGTGCCGGCAGCCGGCCAGGAGGGCGCCGACGGCGGCGGCGTAGTTCCCCTTCAGGACGAGCGGCTCCATCGCCTGGAGCGGGACGATCTCGTTCGGGATGTCGACCGGGTCCGGGGCGTCGGTCATCCGGTCGCCGAAGAGCTTCGCCGGGTCCTGGAGCTCGTAGTCGGCGTCCGCCGGGGTCTGCTGGAGGCCGTAAGGCTCGGGGCACGCGTCGATGCAGAGTCCGCAGCCGTTGCAGTGTTCCAGGTCCAGGAGAACCGGCGTGAGGCCGGTCTGGGGGTTGATCTCGGTCCCCATCGAGATGCAGTGCTTCGGGCACGCGCTGATGCAGCGTCCGCAGCCCTTGCAAAACTCGGGGAGGACGAACGGTTTCGGTCTTTCCTTCAGGGCGGGCATGGTGCCTCCTCCGATGGGGGATTTTACCGGGCCTATCCTGATGAAAACACACCATTTCCCGGGAAATCGTTCTGGATCGGAGCATGGTATCAGGACACGCGCAAACGCGCGAGTCGAGGGAGGTCGGGGAGCCCTCCGCCTGGTGGACGAAGACCCTACGCCCGTCGCCGCGCGTCGATCGCGCGGATCGCCTCGAGTGCTCCGAGGGGCACGGAGAGCCCGACGGGCCTGCCAGCCGGGGAAGCGCCCGCCAGCAGCGCCTCGAGCGAATCGGGCGACGGCGCCCCGAAGCCGTGGCCGAGCTGCGGCTCGCGCGGGTTGATCCTGACGAGCGTCCGGCGGGGCGCTCGAGCGGTTCTTTCGGAGAAGTTCCGCACCGAGGGGACGCGGGTCCCCGCGCCGAGCTCGAGGACGACGAGCGGCCCTTTCACCCCGTCGAGCCACGTTCCGAGAGTCTCGTGCTGCGCGTCGGACCGCGAGTCGTCCCAGCCCATGTCGCCGAACATCAGGATGTTCGGCCGGGCGAGCCCGCGGCAGCCCGGGCAGGAGGGAAAGGGCTTCCTCGCCCGGCAGGTCGCCTCGTCGATCTCGACGACGACCCCGTCGGCGGGACGGATCGGCTCGCCGCAGCCGCGGAGGCACTGGAGGTGATGGATCGAGCCGTGGCACTCCACGACCCGGCCCGCGGGGAAGCCCGCCCTCTGGAACTGCCCGTCGACGTTCGAGGTGAAGGCGAACGCTCCGTGCGGCTTCTCCGAGGCCCAGCGGAGGAGCGTCGCGAATCCCTCGTGCGGGACGGTCCGCCGGTAGAGGTTCAGGCGGTGGCCGTAGAAGCCCCACGCCAGGGCCGGGTCCTCGAAGAACCACTCCGGGTTCGCGAGCTGCTCGAACCGCAGGCCGAGCTCGCGGAAGGCGGGGTAGGCCATCCAGAACCCTTCCGGCCCGCGGAAGTCGGGGAGGCCGGAGTCGACGCCCATTCCCGCGCCGGCGCTGATCACGAGCGCCTCGGCCTCATCGACGGCGCGGGCGGCGAGGGAGAGGGCGGCTTCGAGCGGGGCGTCGGCGGCCATCCCGCGATTCTAGGGAGAGGCGTGCCCTGGCGACGCCGTCAGTAGACCTGCCGGAGGGCCTTTTCGCTCGCGGATCTCCGGATGAGCTCCTTCAGGGCGAAGAGGTGGTCGCCGGGGCAGTCGGTCGCTTTCACCTCGCGGTGGCCGTAGACGTTGTCGACCGGCGCGCCGAACGCCTCGTAGAGGCTCCGCCCGAGCGGGTCGATCTCCCGGAGGCTCGCGATCCACGCGACGAGGTCGGTGAGGGCGGAGATCTGCGCGTCCGTCGGCTGGTGGTTCACCGGGGGGTGGAAGTAGCCGAAGACGGTGATTCCCGTGCTCCCCCTGTTCCAGCCGTCGTGCGCCCCCCAGACGTCCGTCGCGTCGTCGTCGTCCTCGCGGGCCTGGAAGACGTCGCCGTGCCGGCAGATGGCCCACGCGTACCCGATGTCGTTCCAGCCGTTCGTCTCCATGTGGAAGGCCTGGATGGATCGCATCCGCGCCGCGCACTCCTCCCACGTCTGCGCCGAGAAGTCCTCGACCGTCGCCGTGTGGTGGATGCCGACGTGCCTGGCGAGGGTGTACGCGTAGGCGGCCCGGGGAGGCCTCGCGCCCCAGGCCGCGCGGCGCGAGACGGGCGGCCGTGCCAGTGGCGGGACACGGACGGGAACTTCGGGAGGCGGCGCCGTCGCGCGGCGGGCGGACGTGCCCGAGACGCCCTGCGGGTCGGGAACGTCGAGAGCCGGTCCCCGCGCGTGAGGAGAAGGAGGCGGGGCTCCCCGGATCGCGGGCCCGGGATCGATCACGTGAAAGGAGATCGTCCTCAACGCGACCTCGCCCCGGGGCAATGCGGGCAGCCGAGCCCTGAAGCGGGCCCAGCGGCTTCCGGGCGCCACGAAGACGAGGGCGCCGACCGCCTCACCCGCGAAGGGGTTCGGCTCGCCGTCCTCCCTCTTCTCCTCGATCGTCCCTTCCCGCGGGACGGCGATCCAGCCCCCCCAGCGGACGCCATCCGGGCTGACGCTCAGCTCGAGCGCCACCCCGGGCGCTCCCCGCCAGTGGGGGCCGATCGCGGAGAAGGCGATGCCCGCGTCGAAGGGGGCGGAGACCCAGGTCGCCTCCCTCGAAGCGAGGAGGTCGCCGGCGAGGTCGAGCCCCGCCCGGACGACCTGCACGGACCGGACCTCGGCCCGAGCCGGCGAGGATGCCAGGAGTCCCGACGCGAGGGCGAGGGAGACCGCCCGGGGGAGGCCGTGCCATCTCATCTGCAGCCTGTTCCGCCGACGATCTTGCTCGCGGCCGGCGTCGCGGGGCAAGCGCGGGAACCGGCCGACGGAATATGCTCGTGGCGATGGTGGAATTCCCCGAGGCGACGAACCTGATCCGGCTCTCCGGCGACGGTCGCCTTCTCCTCGAGCGACTCTCCGCCGTCTCGGGGCTCTCCCCGACCGCCTACGTGGAGCAGCTCCTGCGAGAGGCCGCGCGCCGCTCCTCGCTCGCCTCTCCCGAGCCGGATGCGCCCGCCCTCGTCCTCGAGTCGACCGACGAGGTGCCTGCGATCGGCCCGGAGGGGAGGGGACGGAAGGTCCACCTCAAGGTGATCGACGAGACCGGCGAGTGGGACGCGGGGGAGATCTTCGTCCCGGACCGGCCGAAGCGCTGAACGGGACCGCTCCCGGCGCACCGCGCGACCCTCTCCTTGCGGCAGGGGCCGAGAGTTCCTATCGTGATCGCGATGAAGCCCCGACTCCTCCCCGCTCTCCTCCCCCTCGCGGCGCTCCTCGGCTCCGCGTGCTCTCCCGCTCCTCGCGCGGCGCAGCCGGCGACCGCGGCGTCGCCCGCGCCTTCCGGGATCGACCTCGCCGGCCTCGACCGCTCGGTCGCTCCCGGCGACGACTTCTTCGCCTGGGCGAACGGCGGCTGGATGAAGAGGACCGAGATCCCCGCCGACCGCAGCTCCTGGGGTTCGGGCGGGGAGATGACCGAGCGGACGGCGAAGCGGACGGCCGGGCTGATCGCCGAGGCGGCGCGGTCGAACGCCCTCGCCGGCTCCGAGGCCCGGAAGATCGGCGACACCTACTCGACTTTCCTGGACGAGGCGGCCATCGAGACGAAGGGGCTCGCGCCCCTGACGCCCGGCCTGGAGAGGATCGCCGCGATCGCGGACGCCCGCGGCCTCGCGAGCGCCCTCGGGGCGACGCTCCGTGCCGACGTCGACGCCTTCAACAACACCGACTTCTACACCCCGAACGTCCTCGGCCTCTGGGTCGCTCAGGACCTCGACGACCCGGGCCGCTACTCGCCCTTCCTCCTGCAGGGCGGGCTCGGGATGCCCGATCGCGACTACTACCTCGACCCGTCGCCGCGGATGGCGGAGCTCCGCGCCCGCTACCGCGAGCACGTCGCGGCGGTCCTGAAGCTCGCCGGGATCGCCGACGCCGAAGCGAAGGCGGGACGGATCGTGGAGCTCGAGCGCCTCGTCGCGACCGCTCACTCGAGCCGGGAAGACTCGGCGGACATCGCGAAGGGGAACAACCGCTGGACGCGCGCCGACTTCGCCTCGCGCGCGCCCGGCCTCGACTGGGACGCCTACTTCGAGGCTGCCGGCCTCGGAAGGCAGCAGGAGTTCGTGGTCTGGCAGCCGGGCGCGGCGACGGGGATCGCGGCGCTCGTGCGCGACCAGCCCCTCGCGACCTGGAAGGAGTACCTCGCATTCCGCGCCGTGGAGAGCGCGTCGACGTATCTCCCGAAGGGCTTCGTCGACGAGCAGTTCGCGTTCTACGGAAAGGTCCTCTCGGGGACGCCGGAGCAGGGCGAGCGCTGGAAGAGGGCCGTCGAGGTCACCGACGCGGCGCTCGGCGAGGCCGTCGGGAAGCTCTACGTCGCGAGGTACTTCCCGCCGTCGGAGAAGGCGCGCGCCGAGGCGATGGTGAGGAACGAGATCGCCGCGTTCGCGAAACGGATCGACCGCCTCGACTGGATGTCCCCGGAAACCAAGGAGAAGGCGAAGGCGAAGCTGGCCGTCCTGAAGGTGGGCGTCGGCTACCCGGACCGGTGGCGCGACTACTCCGGCCTGGAGGTCGTCGCGGGCGACGCTCTCGGGAACGCGCGGCGCGCCTCGCTCTTCGAGTACCGCCGGAACCTCGCGAAGCTCGGCCAGCCGGTCGACCGCGGCGAGTGGGTCATGAACCCGCAGCTCGTCAACGCCGTGAACCTCCCGGCGATGAACGCGATGAACTTCCCGGCCGCGATCCTGGCGCCGCCCGACTTCGACGCGAACCGGCCCGAGGTGATGGACTACGGGGCGGCCGGCGCGACCATCGGACACGAGATCAGCCACAGCTTCGACGACCAGGGAGCCCTGTTCGACGCCGAGGGGCGCCTGAGGAACTGGTGGACGAAGGAGGACTTCGCCCACTTCGCGGCCTCCGCGGAGAAGCTCGTCGCCCAGTACGACGCCTACCGCCCCTTCCCCGACCTCGCCGTCAACGGGAAGCTGACGGTGAGCGAGAACATCGCCGACGTCGCGGGGCTCGC
>CAZNSS010000053.1:0-12531 GCA_964575465.1 uncultured Holophagales bacterium
GTCGGACGTGGGTGGCGTCGCGATGGCGCCGGCTGGGCCGGAAGCCGTCCTGGCCGCGCGGAAGGTCTGGGACGACGTCGGGACACGGATGCCAGGCGCGGACTGCTCGGGTGTCCTCGTCGTCGAGAAGGTGAAGGCGAAGGCCGGCTCGCCGGCCGCCGAGACGCTCCTCTCTCTGAAGCAGGACCCCGCGTTCGGTCCGGTCCTCGTCCTCGGGCTCGGAGGCGTCCTGACGGAGTGGTTCGGCTCGCTGAGCGGGGGAACCTCGACGGTCGTCCTCCAGCCGGGCCGGGTCCGGGAAGCCCTCGAGAGGGCGGTCCGGGTCCACCCCGCCGTCGCGCTCCTCTTCCGGCCGAGCCGTCTCCACGCGGCCCCCCCGCTCGACCTCGCCGGGACGGCGGAGCGGCTCGAGTCGCTCGGACGGGTCGCGGCGGCGTTCGGCGCCGCGGCGCAGGCCGGCGAGCCCGACCCGCTGACCCTCGAGGAGCTGGAGGTGAACCCGTTCCTCCTCGCCGCCGACGGGCGGTGGTTCGCCGTCGACGGGACGGGCCGGATCGGTCGCTCCACGGCAACGCTCCCGAAGCGGCCGCTCCGGAAGGTGAAGAACCTCCTCGAGCCGAAGAGCGCGGTCGTCCTCGGCGCGTCCGCGGGGTCGATGAATCCGGGACGGATCATCCTCAGGAACCTGAAGGTGTCGGAGGGGATCCGGTACGGCCACCTCTGGGCGGTCCACCCGAGGGAGGAGACGATCGACGGGATCCCCTGCGTCGGAGACGTCGGGGAGCTCCCGGAGGTGGTCGACCTCGCCGTCATCTCGATCCCGGCGGAGGGGGCGCGGGACGCGATCCGGGCGCTGGCCGAGACGGGGAAGGCGGAGTCGATCATCCTGATCCCGGGCGGTTTCGCCGAGACGGGGAAGAGGGGGCTCGAAGAGGAGATCGTCTCGATCGTCGGCGCGTCGCGCGGGCGGCCGGACGAGGGGCCGGTCCTACTGGGCGGAAACTGCCTCGGAATCGTCTCGAAGCACCAGTTCAACACGTTCTTCCTGCCCCAGTACAAGCTGCCGTTCCACGACGCCCCGGGCGACCGGCTCGTGGCGGTGAGCCAGAGCGGCGCCTACCTCGTCTCGCTGACCTCGAACCTCGACGGGATCATCTTCCCGAAGGCGTCCATCTCCTACGGCAACCAGATGGACCTGACGGTCTCCGATTTTCTCGAGGTTCTCCTCGAGGACGACTCGGTCCGGGTCGTCGCCTGCTACGTGGAGGGCTTCAAGCCGCTCGACGGCATGCGCTTCGTCGAGCTCGCGCGGCGCCTCCGGGGGCAGGGGAAGCGGGTCCTCGCGTTCAAGGCGGGGAAGACGGCCCTCGGCGCGAAGGCGACGCAGAGCCACACGGCCTCCCTCGCGGGCGACTACGCCGTTGCGCAGGCCCTGATGGAGGACGCCGGGGTCGTCGTCGCGCAGACCCTCGACATGCTCGAGGACCACACGAAGGCCTTCACGATGCTCTACGACCGGCTCCCGCGCGGGAACCGCGTCGCGATCCTCTCGAACGCAGGCTTCGAGTGCTCCTCCGTTCTCGACAAGCTCTACGGCCTCGTCCCCGCGCAGCTCTCGGAGGAGACGAAGGCGAAGCTCCGGGCCTGTCTCCCCGGCATCGCCCACGCTGACAACCCCGTCGACGCGACGCCTATGGCGACGACCCGCCAGTTCGTCGCCGCGGCCGAGGCGATGGCGCAGGACGACGGCGTCGACGCGCTCCTGGTCTCGCCGATTCCCGTCACACCGGCGCTCGACAACCTCTCGCCCGACATCGCCGGAGGGACGCACGCGGAGAACATCCACTCCCCCGGGTCGCTCCCGAACGAGCTCCTCGCCCTCTTCCGCCGAACGGGCAAGCCGATCGCCGTCTCGGTCGACTCCGGCCGCCTCTACGACGACTTCGTCCAGGTGCTCCAGCGCGGGGGCATTCCCGTCTGGCGCAAGATCGACCGCGCCTCCCGCGCGCTCGCGGCGCTCGCGACGCTCTGAGGACGCGGGGGCCCCGCGCGGGCGGACCGGAAAGGGGAAGGGACCCGGAAGGCTCCTCGCCGTTCCGGGTCCCCCGTCCGCTCTCGCCGGCGGTCTGTTTCAGAGGCCGTAGTAGAGCTCGATCTCGTAGGGGTGCGGCCGGTTCCGGACCTCGCGGTCCTCGTTCCTCTTCTTCTTCGTCCAGCGCTGGACGAGGTCGTCGTTGAAGACGCCCCCTTCGAGGAGGAAGGCGCGGTCGGCGTCGAGGGCGTCCATGGCGGCATCGAGGGACGTGGGGAGGGCCTTGATCGTGGCTCGCCGCTCCGCGCCCCACGTGAAGATGTCGTCGTCTACGGGACCGAAGCCGAGCGCCGTCGGGTCGAGCCTCTTCCGGATGCCGTCGATCCCGGCCAGGAGCTGCGCCGCGATCGCGAGGTAGGGATTCGCGGTCGCGTCGGGCGGGCGGAACTCGAAGCGGGCGTTGTCGGGGCGGTTCGCGTACTTCGGGATCCGGATCGCCGCGCTCCGGTTGCCGAGCGAGAAGATCGCGCTGATGGGGGCCTCGTAGCCTGGCACGAGCCGCCGGTAGGAGTTCGTCGAGGGGTTCGTGAACGCCATGACGGCGCCGCCGTGCTGAAGGAGCCCCGCGATGTAGGCACGCTCCTCGGCGCTCGAGGCCCCGTAGCCGTCCGCGTCGAAGAAGAGGTTCTTCCCTCCCTTCATCAGCCGCTGGTGGAAGTGCATCCCCGAGCCCGCCTCGCCGTAGAGCGGCTTGGGCATGAAGGTCGCCGTCAGGCCGAGCTGGCTCGCCGCCATCCGCGTGACGTACTTGACGATCATCACCGCGTCGGCCGCCTTCATCATCGGGAGGATCGGGATCTCGATCTCGCACTGGCCGGGGCCCCCCACCTCGTGGTGGTGGTACTTCACCGGCACGCCCATCTCCGCGAGGAGCTTGCAGACCCGCGTGCGGAAGTTGAACAGTCGGTCCTGCGGCGGGATGGCGTGGTAGCCGCCGTGCTTCGGGATCGTGTAGCCGCTCCCGAGCTCGTGGGAGTTCCAGTCCCCCTCGGAGGACTGGACCCGGTACGAGGCGACGTGCATCCCGTTCTCGTACGACACGCCGTCGAAGACGTAGAACTCGAACTCGGGGCCCCAGTGGCTCTCGTCCGCGACGCCGCTCGCGAGGAGGAACTCCTCGGCGCGCCGGGCGATCGAGCGCGGGTCGTAGGGGAAGAGGGCGCGCGTGTCGGCTTCCAGTGTCGTGCAGATGAACGAGAGGGTCGGGACCTCCCAGAACGGGTCGAGGAACCCGGTCGAGAGGTCGGGCACGAGGACCATGTCCCCCGCGCTCACCGACTTGAAGCCGACGCTCGAGCCGTCGAACGCGACTCCCTTCTCCATCAGGACCGGCGCAAAGCCGGACGCCGGGATCGTGACGTGGTGCCAGCGGCCCCAGAGGTCGCAGAACTTCATGTCCACCATCTCGACGGAGTTCTTCTCGACGAAGGCCCTGGCCTCGCTGAAGTCGCTGAACATCTCGGGTCTCTCTCCCTTCGACATGCCGGCGCCCCGGGGCGCGGCGCGGCCGACCATCGTACCGCCGCGGGGGCCGAAATGCCTCTCCGAAGAACGTCCGGCGTCGCCGGCGGGGCGGAGAGGGCCGCAGATCGGCACCTCGTCGAGCCTCCGGCGAAGGAGGTCGGAGCCGGCTGACGCCTCCCGCGTGCCTCAGGGGCGCGCCACGAAGCGGCGCATGATCCCGCTGGCGCGGCGGGAATCTTCGTCGATCCGGAACCGGGCTTCCCGGACCGCGGCCTCGGTATCGCGGTTCGGCCGGCAGCCCCCCGTCACGAGCGTCCAGAGCGGCTGAAACGCGTCCTGGAGGCGGGCGTGGAGCGGGGCCGTCGCGCGGACGTGCTCGAGCATCCGGAGCGTTCCGCCGGGCGAGAGGACGCGGCGGATCTCCGCGAAGGCCCGGGATGGCTCGACGACGGAGCAGAAGACGAGGCCGGAGACGACCGTGTCGAAGGCACCGGCCCGGAAGGGGAGGCGCTCGGCCCCGCCGAGGACGAGGGGGACCCCGGGGACTCGGCGGTGCGCCGCCCGGAGCGTCTCGAGGCACGGATCGAGTCCGACCGGACGGGTGCCGCCGGGATAGAGGGGCAGGTTCCGGCCGGTCCCGCAGCCGAGGTCGAGCACGCGTCCGGCTGCCCCCGAAGCGAGCCAGGTTCGCCAGCGTCCGAGGCCGGTCGCCTCGAGGAGGCCCAGCCCGGCGTCGTAGAGGGTCGGGATCTGCTCGATTCCCCTCAAGCGGATCGTCCGCTCCCGGGCGCCCCGATGCCGGCCCGAGGGCTCACGAGATCGTCTCGAAGACCCCGAGGCCCTTGTTCTTCCGGACGTCGTCCCAGCGGAAGACCATGCCGTTCATCGCGACGTAGACGCCGTGGGGCAGGACCTGAACGAAGGAGAGGGCGCTGCCGAGGTTGAAGAGGCCGTCGGAGCTGCCGAAGGCATAGGGGATCATCGCCCCCGTCAGGACGATGGTCTTCGGAAGGGCGGCGAGGCCGAGGACCCTGGCCGTCTCGGCCATCGTGTCGGTCCCGTGGGTGACGACGATCTGCTCCTCCTCGGACTTCCGGCAGACCTCCTTGACGATCTCGCGGTCGGAGTCGCTCATCTCGAGACTGTCGACCATCATGACCGTCCGGACCCGAGTGTCCAGCCGGCACCGACCGAGCTTGAGCATCTCGTGAACGTGGGTGTCGTGGAAGTAGAGCCGGCCGGCCAGCTCGTCGTAGTCCTTGTCGAAAGTGCCGCCCGTAATGAGGAGCTTGATCGCCATCGGAAACCCCCGAAGGGGATCATAGCGGCCGTGCCGGGCCTCTTCCGGCACCCCGCGGTCCTGATTCCCCTTGAACGGACCGCCGTTCTCCGCTACGTTCCGGCATCTCGCGGGCGCGGGTTTCGGAGGGGGCCTGGGGCCCTCGGAGGAGAGGCACATGAGGGTCTGGAGAGCGGTCGTCGCCGTCGTTGGATTCCTGACGTTCGCGGCGGGTGTCGCGGAGGCGCAGGGGAAGCCCGGCTCGTCGACGAAGCAGTTCAAGTTCAAGGGGGCGAAGATCGAGACGGGAATGCTCTATTCCTACGTCCGGTCGAACCTCGAGGGAACGAAGGAGGGGAGCGTCCTCGTCTACGTCCCGGACAAGAAGCGCGTCGAGATCCTTCGCGTGACGCCGGGAGTGGAGGGAGGCCAGCTCCTCACCGGAGAGATGAACTGGGACACGTACACGCTCCGCCAGTTCGAGCTCTGGCGGGAAGCGAAGGACGGGGGCCGGACGCGCCAGGCGACGGGGACCTTCTCGAACGAGGCCCTGACGATGACGATCGAGGACCCGGCCCTCTACAGGGGCGCGCCCGGGGCCACGACGTTCACCGTTCCCCTGGTGCAGCTCCCGGCGCACATCTACAGCCTCGATTTCATCACGCTCGGCCTCGCGCTGAGGCACTTCGCCGACAGCGGCAGCGGGGCGGACGTCGGCGTCCTGGTGGAGAACCTGAAGGTCGGCGCCGGGAGCCCCAATTTCATCGTCTCGGCCGGAAAGGCCTCCGTCGCCTTCGTCGAGGAGGTCGACCGGGACGGGATTCCCTGCCTGAAGTACCGGATCGCCGGCCCCGCGCTCGGCGACCAGGAAGGGCTCGTCTGGCTCAACAAGGACAAGGGATACATCCAGGACGCCGAGATCCCGATCCCGCCGAGCGCCGACTGGCCCGACGTGAAGCTCACGATCCGGAGCGCCGAGAAGGTCGCCGAAGGCGACTGGCCCGCCCGGCGGGCGCAGGAAATCTCCCGCAACCCGGCGAAATAGCCCGGTCCGGAACCCGCCTCACGAGGTCATCGGGAGGGCGAGCGGCGGCTCCACGTGGAAGGGGAGCGCCGCGAGCTCGGAAAGGGCGTTGCCGAGCCGTTCCTCGTCGACGGGCTCCAGCGTCACGACGAACGGCAGGGCGGCCTTGTCCTTCCACGGGGCCTGGAACACGGCGTCGACGTTGATGCCGTGCCGGGCGAGGATCGCGGTCAGGTCGGCGAGGATCCCGGGCCGGTCCGCGACGACGAACCGGAGGTAGAACGACTCGACGGAGTCGGCCGGGAACGCCGGCGCGCACGGCGTGAGCGGGTGGGCGCCGAAAGGCGGCAGCTCGGGGCGCGGCCCGGAGCGTGCCAGCTCGACGAGATCGGCGAGAACGGCCGTCGCCGTCGGGTCGCCCCCCGCGCCCCGTCCGGAGAAGACGAAGTCGCCCCCGCGGGCGGCCGTCACCTGCACCGCGTTGAAGGGACCGTCGAGGCGCGCGAGCATCGAGTCGTTCGAGACGAGGTGCGTCCGCACGGAGAGGCGGAGGCGGTCGTCCGGCAGCCTCCGGGCTGTCCCGAGCTGTCGGGGAGTCCGCCCGAGCATGTCCGCGTAGACGAAGTCGACGGGTCGGAGGCGGGTGATCCCCTCCGTCCGGACGGCGGCGAGCGGCACTTCCTGTCCGAAGGCCATTCGCGCCAGGAGTGCGAGCTTGCAGGCGGCGTCGGTCCCTTCGACGTCGGCTGCCGGGTCCGCCTCGGCGTAGCCGAGGGCCTGGGCCTCCGCGAGGACCTCGGCGTAGGGACGAGCGGTCCTCGCCATCCCGGTCAGGACGAAGTTCGAGGTGCCGTTGAGGATCCCGGAGACGGCGTCGATCCGGTCCCCCGCGAAGCTCTCCCGGAGGGCCCTGAGGATGGGAATGCCTCCGGCGACGGCGGCCTCGAAGGCGAGGGTGGCCCCGCGCTCCCGGGCGAGGCTCGCGAGCTCGGACCCCCGCCGGGCGAGGAGAAGCTTGTTGGCGGTGACGACGCTCTTGCGCGCCTCGAGCGCGGCGATGACGAGCGGGCCCGCGGGATCGAGCCCGCCGACGAGCTCGACGACGACGTCGACGTCGGGGGCCGTCGCGACGGCGAGGAGGTCCTCTCCGACGCGGGCTCCCGGCGGGAGGCCTTCCGCCGGCCGTCGCGTGAGGCCGCGGCTCGCGACGGCCACGAAGCGGAGGTCGACGCCGAGACGTCCGCGGAGCCGCGGGGCGTCGGCCTCCGCGAGGCGAACGAGCGCCTTTCCGACGGTCCCGAACCCGAGGAGGCCGAGCCGGAGCGACGCGGTCACGCGGGCCTCGGGGACCACGAGTCGTGGTAGTCGGCGACCTCCAGGGCGAGGGCCTGCTCCGTGACCCGGAGGGGGAGAAAGGTGTCGACCATCACGGCGAGCTCGTCGGTGGAGCGCGTCCCGATCGATGCCTCGTAGGCCCCGGGGTGCGGCCCGTGCGGAATGCCGGCGGGGTGGAGCGAGAGCGCCCTGGGCCCGACTCCTCGCCGGCTCGTGAAATTGCCCCGGACGTAGTAGATCAGCTCGTCGCAGTCCACCGACGAGTGCGGGTACGGGCAGGGGATCGCCTCGGGATGGAAGTCGGTCACGCGCGGGACGAAGGAGCAGACCAGGGCTCCTCGCGCGGCGAATGTGGCGTGGATCGTCGGCGGGAGGTGAACGAGGCCGGTCTTCGGCTGGAAGGCGAGGATCGGGAAGGCGAACGGCCAGACGGTGCCGTCCCACCCGACGACGTCGAAGGGGGAGGCGAGCGGCTCGCGCCGGACGAACCGGTCCCCCTTCTTCACGAGGATCTCGCGCGGGCCGGGACGCGCGCCGCGGAAGGCGGGGCGCTTGAAATCCCGGTGGGTGAAGGGCGCGTCCATCCGGAGCTGGCCGACGGGGTTGCGGAACTGCGCCGGAACGTGGAAGCCCCCGCGCAGCTCGAAGGCGATGCCGGTGAGGCGCTCGGCAATCCGCCAGCGGTGGACGACGCTCCGCGGGACGAGGACGTAATCGCCCGCCACGACGTCGAGGTCTCCGAAGGGCGACTCGAGCGTCGCAGCGCCGGAAAAGACGTACAGGAGATCGTCGCCGTCGCCGTTCGCGAACGCCGTGTCCGGCCCCGGTGTCGGGGGGAGGTCGAAGAGGGACGCGACGACGTCGGCGTTCCCGCAGACGGGCGTCCACCCCTCGGGCGCCCTTTCGCCGAGGACGAGGCGCCTCCGCAGGGGCTGCTCGGCGCCCCAGGTGGGGGCCTTCCGGTCGAGCGGTCCCGGATCGGCCGGGCCGATGGACCGGTCGGCCATCGGAGCGCCCTCGTGGTAGAGGATCGAGAACTCGCCGTCGAAGCCGAGGCGCGTGAGGCATTCCTCGTACCTGAGCTCTCCGGCTTCGGAGCGAAACGCGGTGTGCGGCTTGGCCGGCACCTCGCCGAGCTGCATCCGGTCGATCATCTCAGCCGACGACCTCGAGGGAATCGGTGTCGGCTCGCTGCGCCGTCTCGATCGACTCGAAGAGGGCCCTGAAGTTCCCGTAGCCGAACCCCTTGTCCCCCTCCCGCTGGATCACCTCGTAGAAGAACGGGCCGGCCTTCTGGTCGCCGTAGAGGGCCCCGGCGTCGAGCATGAAGATCTGGAGCATGTAGCGCTCGTCCTTGCCGTCCACGAGGATGTGGTTGCGGCGGAGAGCGTCCATGTCTTCCTCGACGTTCGAGACGTTGACCGCCTCGAGCCGGGCGGGGAGGCGGTCGTAGTAGGCCGGCGGCGCGGTCAGGAACTTCACGCCGCGCTCCCGCAGGCTCTCGACCGCGGGGATGATCTGCTTCACGAGGAGCGCGACGTGCTGGACGCCGGCGCCGTGGTGGTCCTCGCAGAAGCGGTTGATCTGGCTGTCGCGGAAGAAGGGTCGCATCGGCTCGTTCGTCGCGAACTTGATCCCGCTCGACGGGTCGGCCATGACGATGGACCGGAGCCCCGAGCCGGTCAGCTTCCGTCCGCCGTCGACCTCGGAAGTGTGGAACTCGACGTCCCAGTAGCGGCTGAAGCCGAGGACGTCGCGGTACCAGTGGACGACGGGGAGCATCGTGTAGGCGTTCGACGTGACGTGGTCGATCGTCGCGAATCCGTGCGGGTTCTCGGCCGGGACGCCGTCGCCCACGGGCTCGAAGTCGGGGGCGAACGCCGGGTAGTCGCCTCGGCGTTCGATGAAGCGGAACGTCACGTCGTCGAGGGGTGTCGCGATGGAGAACGTCCGGAAGTAGCCGCCCCTCTCCTCGTGCGTCTGGACCTCGGAGAGGAAGGTGGCGCCACGGGGCTCGAGGAACCGCCAGGCCGCTTCGACGTCGCGGACCCGGAAGGCGAGGGACGAGATGCCGTCGGGGTGGATCCGGAGCCAGCGGGCCGCGCGCGAGTCGGGACGGACGGGCGTCGAGACGAGGACCCGGATCTGCCCGGCTCCGAAGACGCTCGCCTCCTCGCCCCCCTTCTCCACTTTCGCGCGGGAGGCGCGCGCAACCTCGGTGAAGCCGAGGGCTTCCGTGTAGAAGCGCCGGCTCCTCTCGAGGTCGCCGACGATGAAGTGGAAGGAGTCGTACCCGACGATGCCGAGGTCCTGGCTCATGAGACGGATTCTAGAAGGGTTCGGCGCGGGCGCGGCCGGTCCCACCACCCCCCTGCCGACGGCCGGTCGGTGGCCTCCGTAGAATCCGTACGTGGACGAGACAGGCCAGGAGGCGCCGCCGAGCGAGTTCTTCCTCAGGGACCTGCCGCTGTTCCTCGACCACCTCGCGGTCGAGAAGGGGCTCGCGGAGAACTCCCTCGAGGCGTACCGCCGGGACCTGACGGCCTTCGGCCGGCACCTCGACGACGAGGGCCTTTCGGCGGGCGACGTGGGCCGCGACGACCTCGTCCGCTGGTTCGGGCTCCGCCGCAGCGAGGGGGCTTCACCCCGCTCCATCGCTCGGGCGACCTCGGCCCTCCGGGGACTCTTCCGGTTCCTCGCCGCCGAGCGGCGGATACCTGCGGACCCGACCTCGGGGCTCGAGAATCCCCGCCGGTGGATGACGCTTCCGAAGCTCCTCTCCCGCCAGGACGTCGAGAGGCTCCTCGAAGCTCCGGACGTCGAGACTCCGAAGGGGCTTCGAGACAAGGCGATGCTCGAGCTTCTCTACGCCTGCGGCGTTCGCGTCTCCGAGCTCGCGACGCTCCGCCTCGGCTCCCTCCACCTGGCCGACGGCTTCCTCGTCGTGAAAGGGAAGGGGTCGAAGGAGCGGGTCGTCCCCATCGCCGACTCTTCTGCGCGCTGGGTCGAGCGGTGGCTGTCGGGGCCGAGGACGAGGAAGAAGGGGGCCTCCTCGCCCTGGATCTTCCCGGGCGCCGGAGGGCGGCCCGTCACCCGCCAGACCGTCTTCCTGGCGCTGAAGGCGGCCGCCCGGAAGGCAGGCCTCGACCCGGAGCTCGTGTCGCCCCACGTCCTCAGGCACACGTTCGCGACCCACCTCGTCGACGGCGAGGCGGACCTCCGGGCCGTGCAGATGATGCTGGGCCACGCGAGCATCGCCACGACCGAGGTCTACACGCACGTCTCGCGGGCCCGCGCGCGAAAGGTCTACGACCGGAGCCATCCGCGTGCCTAGGAGGCTCCCCGGGCTCCTCGTCGTCCTGGCCGGGCTCTTCCTCGCGGCCGCTCCGCTGGACGCGGCCCTCGTCGTCCTCGAGGAGGGCCGGCACCTGAAGGTGACCGCGTTCGAGCTCGTCGGCGACGACCGGATCCGGCTGACGCTCTACGGCGGGGGGGAGATGGTCCTCCCGATCGAACGGGTCGAACGGATCGTCGACGACGAGATCGACTTCCGCGACTTCCAGACCCCCGCGGCCGGGCCGGATTCGCCGTCGCGACCTCGCATGTCGGTCCGCGAGTCGGCCGGGAGGCCGCACGGCGCTCCGGCGAAGTTCGCGGCCCTCGTCGAGGCGGAAGCCGCCGCGCACCGGCTCGACCCGGCCCTCGTCGCGGCCGTCATCCGCGTGGAGTCGAACTGGCAGCCGCGCGCCGTCTCCCCGAAAGGTGCGCGCGGCCTCATGCAGCTCATGCCGGCCACGGCGCGCCGCCTCGGGGTGACGAAGGCCTTCGACCCGTCGCAGAACGTCCGCGGCGGAGCGCTCTACCTCTCGCGCCTCGCGGAACGGTTCGGCGAGCACGAGGTGGAGAAGGTCCTCGCCGCCTACAACGCCGGGGAGGAGGCCGTGGAGACGTACAAGGGGGTTCCTCCGTACCGGGAGACGCGCGAGTACGTCCGGAAGGTGATGGCCTTCTGGGCCGGAGCGTCGGCGGCGAGCTCCTGATCCCCGCCTCTCTATACTCGCGGTCGTGTTCCGGACCGTTCGCGGGTTCCTGACCCTCGCGCCCCCCGCCTTCGTCGCGGCGCTGCTCGCGTACCTCTCGGCAAGACCCCGCGCGGTCGCCTCGTTCACGGTCTACCCGTTCCTCGCCGAGGTCCTCGGCTCGGGGCTGCCCCGCTCGGCGACGGCGCGGTTCGTCGTCGTGACGACGCTCTTCTTCATCGTCCCTTACCTCGTGACGGGCGTCCTCCTCTTCCTGGCCGACGTCGGCGCCTCCGCGGCGGCGTCCCTCTGGAGGAAGGAGAGATGGGCGCCGTCCCCCGGGCGCCGTCCCGCGATGCTCGCCCCCGAGGCGTTCTGGACCCTCGTCGCATCCTCGATCCTCCTGGCCGCGCTCGCGGGCGCCCGGCTCCCCGGCGTTGCGCACGGCGGAGAGCTTCCGGGCGGCGTGAACGTCGCCCCCGCCTTCGTCGCGGCCGTTCCCTTCGCGGCGCTCGGAGGCGGGCTGCTCCTCGCGTTCCTCGCCTCGATCCCGAGGGCCGTGACCCGGCTCGTGGGGCACCGGGCGCCCGTCGAACGCGGGCTATGATCGCCGCGTGAGGCCAGCTTTCGACACCGTCGTCGTCCTCGACTTCGGCTCCCAGTACACCCAGCTCATCGCCCGGCGGATCCGCGAGGCGCGGGTCCGTTCCGTCGTCCTGCCGTACTCGACCTCGGCGTCCGAGCTCGCTGCGCTCGCGCCGAAAGGGATCGTCCTTTCCGGGGGGCCCTCCAGCGTCTACGACGAGAGCGCCCCGCGCGGTGACGAGGGGGTCTTCGACCTCGGGATCCCCGTCCTGGGTCTCTGCTACGGCATGCAGCTCATGGCACGGCGGTTCGGAGGAGAGGTCGGGCGGGCCCCGGGCCGGGAGTACGGCCGAGCGGTTGTCGACGTCGTGGGCGGACGCCTGCTGCGGGCGCTCGGCCCGGTCGAGACGGTCTGGATGAGCCACGGCGACCACGTCGAGAGCGTGCCCGGCGGTTTCACGGTGACGGCCCGGACGACGAACGCCCCTGTCGCGGCGTTCGAGGATCCCGCGCGCGGCCTCTACGGGCTCCAGTTCCACCCCGAGGTGAACCACACGGAGCACGGGGCGCAGATGCTCGAGGCGTTCCTCTACGACGCCTGCGGCTGTGCGCCGAGCTGGACGATGGCGAGCTTCCGGGAATCGGCCATCGCGAAGATCCGCGAGACGGTGGCCGAGGGCGTCGTCCTCGGCGGGCTCTCGGGCGGCGTCGACTCGACGGTCGCCGCCGTCCT